>JAPPMR010000167.1 GCA_028818995.1 Candidatus Poribacteria bacterium
ATTCTATAGGTCCCACCAATTTAAATTTTGACTTATATATTGGTAATACAACATCTGTAGGAAAATATCCAGCAAACGATTACGGGTTGTATGACATTGCAGGCAATGTATTTGAATGGTGTCTTGACAAATGGGATAAAGAATACTATGTAAACTCCCCACAGAACAATCCTATTGCCGATGGTAACATAATAAATGTAATCAATAATTTTACAGAGATAGATACATCTCGCGTACTACGCGGAGGTTCTTGTGTTAGCACTCCCCAAAATACGCGAGTTGCATATCGTCACAGAAATACACCTATGTTTACGTGTTTTAGCATCGGTTTTCGTTGTATAAAATCTATATAAATCTAATACCAAGTTATACCCAATTCTAAATAATGATATAACATTATTTAGAAAATCGGTTGGAAGAATGCAATACTTTCTTCTGTAGGAGCGACCTCCCGGTCGCGACCAGGAGGTCGCTCCTACAAAGAAACTCAAATCGGAATGGTACTTGTCAATTAGAAATGGTATTAGATTTGTGCATTATTAGTGAATTCTTACAAGAGGAATGGAGAATGCGTGAACGCAACGAATTCGTTGAGTTAATTAACACCTTCAAAACTGTATCACCGAGTATTACCGACATCCAACGGCGCGGGCTGCTAAAACAGGCAGTGCAGAATTATGGTCTTTCTGTTGAGGAAGCCTCAGAAATTCTAAAGTCTTTGGGATTAGTAGTCGGAGAAGCGATAGACTATTTTGAAGTGTTAGGGCTTTCAATAGAGGAGATTCAAGGATCAGACGAACAAACTATCGTGAGCATTGTTGAAGCGGCGCATGAGCAGCACTATAAAGCATCGTTGCGCGCCGGTGCGCGTATTCGCCCCGATGGTAAAACAGAAGAACAGTGGCGTAATATCCTGAATCAAGCGCGTGAAACCTTAATAGATACGCAAAAGCGGAGAGAATATTTGGCGACATTCCTGCTTCAAGATGACTTGCCAGAGGTTGTTCCGAACGACTTGCCTCAATCCGATGATGAATTTGAGGACCCTGAATCAACTCCAGAAAATGAGATTGAGGATGTCTCAAGTGCCGATTCAGTATCGGTTGCTCCAAGTGTTGATGTTCCTAATGATATGGTATTTATCCCTGCAGGAAGGTTTCAGATGGGCAGTCAGGGTAAAGATGAAGATAGCAGTGGAATTACTACACATACTGTTTACTTAGGTCCGTTTTTTATGGACAAATATCCGGTCACCAATGCACAATACCAAGTATTTTTGGATTCAAACCCTCAGTGGCAAAAAAAGAAGATACCTGACAATTATCACGATGGCAATTACTTACAAACTTGGAGTAGCAACAACTATCCGCGAGGTAAAGCAGACCACCCAGTTGTTGATGTGAGTTGGTATGCTGCGATGGCTTACGCGCAGTGGTCTGGTAAGCGTTTACCAACCGAAGCGGAATGGGAAAAAGCAGCACGCGGTGGATTAATCGGGAAAATATATCCATGGGGTGATCATATTGATATTGACATGGCGAATTACGGGATGCATATCAGAAGAACAACACCTGTTGGAAAGTATCCGCCTAACGACTATGGTGTATATGACGCTGTGGGGAATGTTTGGGAATGGTGTCTTGATGAATACAATGATAGTCCCTCACATCGAAACCCCGGTTTAGCTGCTAAAAACGTTAGCGAAACTACAACAAACTTTTTGAGCATTGCAAGTACTCGTATTTTGCGTGGAGGTTCTTGGGCAAGTAGCGAGCGGGCTGCACGGGTCAATTATTGCGGATGTGCAGATCCAATTATCACATACTACAGTTATGGGTTTCGATGTGTAAAAGACATTACACCTTAAATCATCTTCCATTACTTGAAACTGCTTTTTCATTGATCCTATTCAACTCTTACGGTATCAGAGAATCCCGTTTTTCATTGTTTTTTCTCATCTTATATGCTACAATTCGGTTATTCAACACAACCTAAAACCCCACTTGTAGTTCCTTTTGGGAAGGAGGAAAAGATGCAACTTTATCTGGTAACAGAAGTCATTGATGGGGATACTTTTAAGGTTGACCCCCCAATTTCCCGAAACTTTGTTTTACAAACACCTATGCAAAGGTTAAGAGGTGATACCCTTGCTGAAACTCCCATGCAACGGTTGGAGACTCCGAATGTGCTTACAAAAGTCCGTTTAGCAAATATAAATGCTCCAGAAATTCAGACACTTCCAGGGAAACTGGCAACGACCTATTTAAAGGGACTCATAGAGAGAAAGCAAGTAACTCTCAAACCGACTGGGATTTCTTATGATCGCGTCGTTGCAGATGTGTGGCTTTATCCAAACAAGCTTTTTGTTAATGCTGCAATGGTTTATAAAGGATATGCGAGAAGGGCATAGACAGCACCTGATCACGGAGATATGGTTTGGTTTTCGCATGCTAATATTTCCAAAAACCCAGTACGTTAACTCACACCAAAGTTATTATTTAGATAGCATCTGATGGATGATTTTAAATCTATAGTTTGTGTTCATAATCCTCCTCCCGCAGACGCGACTTTGTGGAGATACATGGATTTTCCGAAATTTGTATCAATTTTGGAGAATTGTGCTCTGTTTTTCCCAAGGGCAGACAAATTAGATGATCCTTTTGAGGGTGCTTTCCCTAAAAAGAACATAGAGGCGCGTCAAACCAATTTACACCCTGAATTTGAAGAAGCAATGTCAATATCTGGATTTTCAACCTTTGATTTGTTTTGGAAGCAACTCCCTCGTTTTACGTTGATTAACTGTTGGCATAAAAGTGATTATGAATCCGAGGCAATGTGGAAATTATATTCTACCGTACAAGGAGGCATCGCAATCAAAACACACTTCAATTTATTCGTAGAGAGTTTCACGGCAAACGAACAAATTCATATTGGAATGGTTAAGTATGTAGATTATGATAATGACTAAATCCCAGAAGATGACCCGTTGTCACCTTACTTGTATAAGCGCAAGAGTTTTACCCATGAACAGGAAGTAAGGGCAATTATTCAGGTCTTACCTACTGGAAATATCATTCAGACTCAGGATATCTACGATATTGGCGATTACTGTGAAGTGGATCTGAAACTGTTGATTCAGGAAGTTGTCATCGATCCTTTTGCTCCTGAATGGTTACTAAACCTCGTCCAACAAGTTGCTACACGCTATAGATTAGCAGCACCTATTAGCAGATCTCATCTCACAGGATCACCTACGTGGTGATCCTCAAGTCTCAGGCAAGAAGGAATTAGTATTTAGCATCAAGCCTTAAGAGAATAGTGCCACATGTCCAAACGAGAAGAATATATTACAGTCGTTAACACACTAAAAGCGCTATCGTCAACGATTACAAGTGAGCAGCGCAATGCACTTCTTCAGCAAGCAGTACAGCAATACGACCTCTCTATTGATGAAGCGAATGAAATTCTGAAAGCAACAGGATTAATTGTTGGTGAGCGGATAAACTATTTTGAAGTGTTAGGGTTTTTCCTTGAAGAGCTGCAAAACCATAGTGAAAAAAACATCGCTATTCAAGTTGATGCTGCACATAAAAAACTGTATAGTGAATCATTACGTGCTGGCGGACTCCCGCGTAGAGATGGCAGGACGCAAGAACAGTGGCGAACACTTCTGAATCAAGCACGTGATACATTAAAAGACCCACAAAAACGACAACAATATCTCACTACGTTATTATTTCAAGAAGATCTATCCGAAATACCTTTGCACGACACGTCAAATCCTGAAGATAGATATCATGACTCGGAACTGGCAACTGTAAGTCCTCCAGAGGATGCCTTACTGCCGAAGCCTTCAAGTGTTGACTCAGCGCAAGTAGTTCCAACTCCTAATGCCTCTGGAGACATGATGCTAATTCCGGCAGGCGAATTTCAAATGGGAAGCGATAATGGTAAGGCAGATAACAGCGAAAAACCATTACATACTGTCTATGTTGACGCGTTCTACATGGACAAACACTTGGTAACCAATGCACAGTATATGGAATTTGTAACTGCTAACCCGCAATGGCATAAGTCATCAAAATGGTATGAATGGGGCAAAAAACAGAAGACATCTATTGCGAAGCGGTACCACGACGGTGATTACTTGAAACATTGGCATGAAAATATCTATCCAGAAGAGAAAGCCGATCATCCAGTAACTTGGATTAGTTGGTATGCAGCGATGGCGTATGCACGCTGGGTTGGTAAACGTTTGCCAACAGAGGCAGAATGGGAAAAGGCTGCGCGTGGTGGACTAACAGAACAGAAATATCCATGGGGCAATACAATTAATTTTTCTCAGGCAAATTATAACAGCAGTGTTGGAGATACCACACCTGTCGGACAATATCCAGCAAACGGCTACGGGCTCTATGATATGGCTGGAAACGCATGGGAATGGTGTCTTGATACGTACGACGCCGATTTTTATACGCACTCGCCGCATCGTAACCCGATTTCTGGCGCGAACACCGATGAATCAGTAACAAATGAATTAACGAATAATACTTCGTTTCGTGTTTTACGCGGTGGTTCTTGGCTTGATTCACCTCAATACATTCGTTCTGCTTTTCGTTATAAAATTAATCCAACACTTACACTCGCCAGAATCGGTTTTCGTTGTGTGAAGGCAGTAACATCTTAAACTTTTGTTTTTATTCCAGTAACATAGTGCTTAGTCAAGTGCTAATTGATGAGTTTTGAAGGAGTCGGGAATCGGAGTTCCCTCCTACCATAAGCAGTGAATAAGTAGGAGCGATCTCCGAATCGCGACCTACAATAATATGTTGACGAAGCAATAGTCTGAATAATACATAATAGTGGACGGATCAGATGTCTAAACGTGAAGAATTCATTGCAGCAATCAATATTCTCAGTGCTGCTTCACAGTCAATTACAACAGAACAACGTATCGGTCTACTCCAGCAGGCGGTACAGCAGTATGGTCTTTCTGCTGATGATGCTGATGAAGTTCTGAAAGCATCGGGATTAATTGTTGGTGAGCGGAAAAACTATTTTGAAATTCTGGGACTATCTATTGGAGAACTCCAAAACCAAAGTGATACTATCATAGCGGCTCACGTTGACGAGGCACACAAGAAACTTTACAGTGAATCGTTACGTGCGGGTGGACTTCCGCGCCCTGACGGTAGGACGCAAGAACAGTGGCGGAATGTTTTGAATCAAGCGCGTGATACGCTAAAAGACCCACAAAAGCGGTCTGAACACATCGCAACGTTACAGACTGAAATATTGCAGTCTGTTGATCTTACCTCGCGACAGGAATTCCCTACACCCGAAAAGACATCTTTAGGAATCTCTACTCCAGAAGATATGGTGCTGATCCCCGCAGGTGAATTCCAAATGGGAAGTGATAACGAAAAGGTAAATGACCGTGAAAAGCCAGTAAGTACAGTTTATGTTGATACATTCTATATGGATAAATCTCCAGTCACGAATGCACAATATAAGATGTTTCTTGAAACCAACCCGCATTGGCGTAAACCGTCAAAAGGTAATGAGTGGAATAAGGCGAAAAAGAGGATGAGGTCTACTTTGTTTATTTATAGGACATATCATGATGGAAACTATTTAAAACATTGGGATGGGAACAACTTTCCGATTGGAAAAGCAGATCATCCTGTGACTCATGTCAGTTGGTATGCGGCGATGGCATACTCACAATGGGCAGGCAAGCGTTTGCCGACAGAGGCGGAATGGGAGAAAGCGGCACGCGGCGGATTAACAGGACGAAAATATCCATGGGGAAATACCATGGATTCAAATATGGTATATTGTGGAAAAAATGTAGGTGAGACAACTTCTGTAGGAAAATATCCGGCAAACAACTACGGTTTGCATGATATAGTGGGTAACGTGTGGGAGTGGTGTCTTGATGAGTATGCTCCGAATTATTATACTTCTTCACCAGTTCGGAATCCAGTTGCTGGTGCAAGCACGAAAGAAGGTTTAGATTTATTATTATCTAACTTCTTGAACATTTCAACTGATCGCGTATTACGGGGTGGTTCGCTGTTTACTTCATCAGAACCCATCCAGATTGCTATACGTCGTGGGCATTCACCTCTTCTCACAAAAGTAGTATATTCAACAAAATTCATGATCTCACGTTCAACAAGATTCGCGGCTAACATCGGGTTCAGATGTGCTTGGGATACACAACTTAAATCAAATCATTATAAACTGTTTTGATTCTTACTGTAGATACGTCTACATAATCTTACAAGAGAGAATTGACTATGAAAAATACAAATGATTATATTTTATGGTATGACAAACCGGCTGGAC
>JAPPMR010000810.1 GCA_028818995.1 Candidatus Poribacteria bacterium
CTATAAACCCAGTATTTGTATGGGTTTATAGGCGTTTTTCATATTTTGAAAAAAATTATTTTTTCTATTTCTCCTCTGTATTGAGGAACACAGTTTTTCTCTTGCTGTCCATATTTTTTGATAGGTTTTGTATTGTCGTCTTTGCATTTGGATAGTTGTTTGCGATTTCAGGAATGTCTGGTTGTTTTGTGTTTGGGATCGGTTTTGTTTTCATACTGATATTATACCTGTTTCTGTGTGGTGATGGAAGTTTTGCGGTTTTGCGGACAATAGATATCCAATATATTTCCAATAAGTTTGCAGGAAAAGTTGGAAGTCGAGATTCGGAGATCGCTCCTACAAGAAGAGTTAGAAGTCGCGATTCGGGGATCGCTCCTACAGGAAGGGATATTTAATAGAAGGCAGAAACAATTAAAGAATTGAATGGATCTACACGCTCAGATGTTTGTCTATCTGCTTGAGAACGTTTTCAAAATCTGCTTCTAATTCAAGTGGCGTGTTTAGGTATTGTGGCTTAGGTTCGCCCGGAACAATATTGTGATATGCAACTTTGAAATCGGGGAATTTGAGTCCGTTAGCAGTTGAAATCACAATAACTCTATCATCTTTTTTAATTTGCTGGCGTTCAACCATTTTTATGAGTACAGCCAACGCAACACCTGTATGTGGACAATTGAATAGTCCTGTTCTATCTGCCCTGGCAGCTGCGTCAGCTAATTCCTCTTCGGACGCTTGATCAACGATGCCATCAAACTTCTTCAAGATACGGATAGCCCGATGAATAGAAACAGGATTACCAATCTGAATTGCAGTGGCTTGCGTGGATTGTGCAGTGATTGCTTTAAACTCTGTAAACCCTTTTTGGTAGCTGCGATAGAGTGGATTTGCACGTTCAGCTTGTGCGCAGGCAATGCGTGGAAGTTTATTTATCATACCAAGTTCAAACATCATTAAAAAACCTAATCCCAACGCAGAAACATTGCCGAGGTTACCTCCGGGTATGATAATCCAATCTGGCACCTCCCAATCAAACTGCTGCACGATTTCAATGCTGATCGTTTTTTGTCCCTCAATCCGAAGCGAATTGATAGAGTTTGCGAGATAGAAATCCTTACGAGCCGCGAGTTTTTGAACGATTGCCATGCACCCATCAAAATCTGTCTCAAGCGAAAGTGTTAAGGCACCATTTGCAATAGGTTGTATGAGTTGTTCACGGGTAACCTTCTCTTTGGGCAAGAGGATGATAGCAGGGATTCCCGCTGCTGAAGCATAAGCCGCCAAAGATGCAGAAGTGTCACCTGTAGAAGCGCACATTACAGCGCGGATATTACCAGATTCGGAAATGATCTGCTTCACCATTGAGACAAGCACCGTCATCCCAAGGTCTTTGAATGAACCCGTATGACTGTTTCCACACTGCTTTATCCAGAGATCTGAGAGTCCAAGTTGTCCCCCAAAACGTTCTGCCCAAAACAGATTGGTACCGCCTTCATACATGGAGATTATGTTCTCATTATCAATATTCGGGCAGACAAACTCCTTTTTCCCCCAAACGCCGCTTCCGTAAGGATATTGCGTCCGCATGTAACGTTGTTCAAAAAGAGATTTCCAATCATCCGCGCTGCGTTGGTTCAACGCGTCCATATCATGGCGGACCTCTAACAACCCATTACAATTTCTACAGCGATAGATAATTTCAGTGAGTGGATATTTGCATCCTTTACTGCACTCAAACCATGCATTGTAATTCATCATTCTATATCTTCCTGAATGGCACTGAGATGTTCTATATTGTTTGCTGTGGGCAAGAGTTGCTCAATTTCTTCAAGAGATGGTAATTCAGATGGGTCTTTCAACCCAAATTGTTGAAGAAAAGTATCGGTGGTAGAAAAAAGCAGTGATCGTCCAGCACCCTCTTTTCTGCCTGAAACGCAGACGAGGTTTTTCTCAACAAGCGCGTTGATGACACTGTCGCTGTTTACACCACGAATTGTTGACACATCACTCCGTGTGACTGGTTGCTTGTAGGCGACTATTGCAAGGGTTTCTAACGCAGAAGGGGACAATGTTACGCGCACCTGCTGTATATAAAACTTGCGGATCCAGACCGAAAATTCTGGACGGGTACAAATTTGATATCCGTTAGCAATTTCTATAAGATGAAAACTTCGGTTCATCTGTTGATATTCATCACGAAGTTCTGAGAGTGCTTTTCGAATTTCTCGTACTGTTATGTTCGGAATTGCGTGCTGAAACTGTTTTATCGTAATCGGTTCGCTGGCAGCAAACAAGATTGCTTCCAATATTGATTTTATATTTTCTTCTGGTGTCACATCTGAATTGTTCATCAGATGTTCAGCCGCAACATTTTCCAAATCCATTTTCCTGATGATTCCTGTACTTTCTAAGCTGTTGATGTAGTATTTTCTCTTTCAACGGCTTTGACGATATATATACTTTCAAATAGACCTGTTTGAACAGTGACAATTTTTCCAATTCGGATAAGTTCTAAAACAGCAAGAAATGTGACGATTAGATCAATTTTACTTGAAGATAATGGGAATAGACTTTCGAAAAGCAATTGATCTGTGTTTTCTAATTGGCTTTCAATAAAAGCGATTTTGTCCTCAACAGTGATTACTTCCTCTTCAACTGTCTGATACTCCTCATCTGGTTCAAACTGAGCAATTTGATCATTGATATTCTTAAAGGCAGTGAGTAGGTCAAAAAGTGTGGCTTTAATCTCATAAGATCGTGTTTCATCTAAATCAGCATGTAACTTTGAACTTCTGTTGTATATTGAGGTGCGCCGTTCAGCATAAGTATCTAAAACTTGTGCTGCTTCTTTGTAACGTTTGTATTCTAAAAGTTGTTGGACAAGTTGTTCTTGGTTTCCAATAGGATGATCCGAATCAGAAACAGTTTGTGGAAGGATGCTTTGTGATTTGATATGTAGAAGTGTTGCCGCCATCACCAAAAAATCGGATGCCACGTCCAAATCTAATTGCTCCATAAGATTTACATATTCCAGATAGCGATCAGTAATTTGGGCAATCTGTATATCGTAAATATTCATCTCTTCCTTCTGAATAAGATGAAGAAGCAGATCAAGTGGTCCCTCAAAACCGTCTAATTTGACAGCGTAAATGGGATGAGTTACTGAATTGGTAGGTGAAAAATCTGCTAACATTGTTATTCTATTTAATTTATATCTGTAACATTACTCAATCTTCTTTACCGAACTCCAACAATTATTCCGATAAGATTGAGTATGTCAGTAGTTATGTTGTGCAGAAATATGAATACAAAATTTGGTATTCCGATTAAACTCGGCAGAAAAATAAGAGCAAGAAGAATAGGCAACCCATAAGGAGCAAGTTTTGAAAATTCACGTGAGGCGCGTTCTGGCAGCAAACCATTCACTACACTAAACCCGTCTAATGGAAAAAGTGGAAGCAGGTTAAATGCAGCGAGAAAGACACTAATAAATGCAGAAAGAACAAGTTCTTTTTTAATTTGATAATGCGCTACAGATTCAGTTACGTCCAAAACTCCAAAAACCAATAGCAATTTAAGCACGCCAAGAATAACGAAAGTTAGGACGATATTCATAAATGGACCTGCTGCTGCAATGAGCATTAAATCTCTTCTTGGATGCCTGAGATTATATGGATTAACTGGCACAGGCTTTGCCCAACCAAAGAAACCTCCACCGAAGAACGTCCCTATCAAAGGCAAAAACAGTGTTCCAATGGGATCAATATGCACGGCAGGATTAAGCGACATACGTCCCTGATCGCGTGCTGTAGAATCACCTAACATATTAGCAGATTTTGCATGTCCCCATTCGTGGAAAGTTAACAGGATAATGAACTGTGTTACACGAAGGATTGCTAAGTATACTCTATCTTGAGTAAACATATTTTATCTTATTTCCATTCAATTTATTGATTTATAGGATCGTTAGCATTATGCTTTTTGAGTTCACTGAATTGGAAAAACGCATCCGATTTAGATTTAATTTTTCCGTCTAATTGTGCTGCAAATAAATCCCAAAGTTTAATTTTAAAAGTCTTTCCGGGTTTTTCACCCCACTGAATCAGATCATCACCAGTAATAAAGGGCTGTATCTTTCGTAAAGTGCAAAGGTAATCACCAACATTTTTACGATGCACCTGTGATAGATTAATATCTGAATACGCTAAAACAAGTGCTTCAAGCGGAAAAGGTTTTAATCTCTGATAAATTTTGCTTGGTGAGGTTGTTTCAGTTAGAGAATCCAAGATTGGTAATAATTGACGATATGCTGTTAATGGAGTCTGGACTTTAAATATCTTTCTATTGTTATATACGTAAGTTAATCTATTTTCGGCATCAACAATACACCATTTCCCATTATAGTATTCAACGGAAGCACTTTTAGATAATGCTAAACCGAGTTTTTCAAAAACAGGCCGTACAGTTTTTTTATGAGCGATCTCTTGTTTTAAAACTTGTGTATCATGTCCTATGTGGCGGAGTTGATGCTCCAATACAAGTCTGAAACAGAGTGCCTCAATCTGATATATCTGCTCCTCTTGGGAATTACTCATGCCAAATAGTGCTATCCATCGCAATATATTCGGCTCAAAATCTTCGTCTGTGATGTGCTCTGATGCCCATGAGATTGCTTGTTGTGCCGTTTGAAAATCACACAGAAAAGCAGGTAAGATTTCCCATCCTGGGAAAATTGCCTCATATACACCGAATTGAGCAAGTTCTTGAACAATTTGCGGAGCATTGTCTTCAAGTAAGACCCTGTCAATTTCATTCCGTATCCGTTCACCGCTGAGTTGCGCTAAAAGTGGAATTGCCTCCTTGATTAGCAGCATATCGGCATCTGCAATACGGAAGTTATAACGTCCCGCGTATCTACAAGCCCGAAAGATACGGGTTGGATCATCTATGAAACTCTTGTTGTGAAGTATCCGAATGGTGCCGGTCTTAAGATCGTCAAGCCCGTTAGTCTTATCAATAACGGCACCAAAATTAGTAGAATCTAACCGCATTGCTAATGCGTTTATAGAAAAATCTCTCCGCTGTAAATCCTCTGCAATAGTGCCACGTTCTACCTTAGGTAACGTTCCGGGATTTTGATACGTTTCACACCGTGCGGTGACAAAGTCAACTTTCGGTTGACTCGGATTTGCTGGTGTGACTGTTGCTGTACCAAACTGTTGATGCTCCTGCAATGTCCCATTCCATCGACTTTGCATCTCTTTTGCAACCTGAAGCGCGTCTCCTTCCACCACAATGTCAATGTCAATAGTTGGCCGTTTTAACAGGATATCCCGGACGGATCCGCCAACGAGATAAGCATGTTCTTCTCCAACTTCACCGATTTCGTGTAATATACCTAAAAGTGATTCGGGGATATCAGGTAACATTTTCTTTTGTAGAGGAGATTTTAGCCCAACATCTCTGAAGAATAGCGTCCATTTCTGAAATTTTATACAAAAGCAAAAACACGAGTTGGTGCGCCAGAACTACGTGCTAACTTTAGCGGCGCAATCACCACATAGAAATGTGTCGGCAGTTGACTCAAATTGCACAAATCTTCTACGTGCGGAATGCCTGCTCCTAAAAAGACGAGGTGTGCTGGTGGCAAACCGTCATGCAACGGAGGATGTCCCGCTACAGCATCAATGCTGCATGCGTCTGTGCCGATAACCTTTATGCCTTTTTCAACGAGGAGTTCAGCCGCATCTTCGCTAAAACCGATCCATTCGCGGTTAAAATTATCTTGATAGACAAATCTATCCATTCCTGTCCGCATAAAAACGATGCTGTTTTGCGGAATCTCTCCGTTTTCTGCTATCCAGGCTTCAATATCTTCGGCAGTCACTGCATCATTCGGTTTCTTAATCGCAGAAAAATCCATTAACACCGCGTGTCCGGTTAATTTTTCCTTTGGAATTTCGGCAACAGTAAACCCGTCTGGATACATCAAGCAAGAAGCATCAATATGTGTAGAGCAATGTCCGGACATGTCAACGCGGCTTTCAAAGTAACCGTCTTTTTCTAATGTTGCCTGGTCGTAAATGTTGACAGGATCAATCGGCAACTCTCGCGGGCTATTTTCGTCAACGACATAAGACAAATCCAGCACGTTTTGAAAGTCAATGTGCATTTTATTCTCTCATTCTTTTTGTCTATTATAAATATAGTATATCACATGTCGCATCACAATTCAAGCAGTAAACTATCCTTCCAGGGTTATTTAGTTTTAAATATTTTTGATGGTTTTTTGCTATGCCGTTAATTTTATGTGTTGCCATCTTGTCAGTGTCTTTAGTCCCGTAGGGACG
>JAPPMR010000960.1 GCA_028818995.1 Candidatus Poribacteria bacterium
GTATTACTGCGAGCTGCCTACAACCCGGCAACACTTATGTAGAACGGATTCAGAACCACCCATTTCCCCCATCTGAACCGATGATGGAGGTTGACGAACTTGCGAAAGCTGCTGTTCTCATGGCAACACTGCCACCCAATATCAATATGTTAGAGGCGACAGTTCTACCTGTGGGACAACTCTATGTTGGGCGTGGTTAACGTTTAGCAACTAAACCGGTTTTGTTAATGCTCTGTGTTGAAACGCATTGGAGAAAATCATGAAGGTAAATCGAAACCAATTTATGGAAGAAGGATACCTCGTTTTGCGGGAAGTAATCCCTCCAAACGAACTGGATGCGCTTCGGGAAAGTTACGAGCTAATGGTTTCACGACAGCGCGACATCTGGAAAAAAGAACGACAGCCTGATGATCCACCGGGAGGCGCTTGGGAGACTGCAGCACAACCGCGTTTGAATCTCGGACGTGAACCACTTGCTGGACTTGTTGATGAAAAAACAGCGAGCGCAGTTGAAATTTGGGCACACGAAAACATGCAAGGTGTCAGTAGTGAATTACTCGGTGTTGAGGATGCTGGTGTTACTGAAATGATGCTCATGTGTAATCCAGTAAGTGATCGCGGACCTGCCGCTTGGCATCGTGACCATCACCCGATTGATACGGCACCGCTACAAGGCTATCTTGATGATATTTTAGAAACGGGTCCGCGCTACGTGCAGTGGAATCTTTCGCTTTACGATGACAGTGTGTTATGGGTTATTCCGGGTAGCCACCTGCGAGTGAATACAGAACAGGAAAACGAACAATTGTTGGCAGATCCGCGACTGCCTTTGCCCAATGGAGTGCAAACACATCTCAATGCAGGTGACGGAGTGGTTTATATTTTGCCAATCTTACATTGGGGAAGTAACTACAGTCAGAAAATGCGCCGCACGATACATGGCGGGTTTTCATACTTTACACACTACCCAAACCTTGATTACATGGAGTATCTGTCACCACAAGTGCAAGAGATGTTTGATCGGTGGGATAAACGCAGTCACCAGATGCAAATGTGGACCGAATACGCACTTCAGTCTGTGATTGAAAAGAATGCCACCGCCTATCACACAGCACTTGAAAAGTTACATCCAGATAGAGATGAGAAAGGAAAATTGTTATCTACAGTCTTTTTATGTAAAGCTGCGTGTTTTGTTGCGCTGGCACATGGGTGTGAACTTGAAGACATCCCCGAAGATCTCCGAAACCGTGGAAAAGGTTTTCATTCCATCACGCTTAATTGGGGACCGCCCTTTGCCGAGGAACGTTTCACACAGGAGGAGGCGGTTGTCTTGTGGGAAAGGTTTAAGCCTCTTGACGCACTCCTGAAAACGGATGAAGAACATTTTTTACCCGGTTTCCAATCAGGACCAATGCGGTACTACTTTAATGAGATGCCACCGAATTATAGCGTTTCAGATTTCATTGCGAGTTGGCAAGAGTAGAAGTAATTCCGTTTCTCACTACAGTCGCAAACCTAACATCCCGCTGAGATAGAAATATGCCTCTTCAGTATAGCGAGGTAGGTTTTCTGGGTCTTCTACCTCCAGTTCCAAAGTGAGATCGCCTTGATAGTTGACTTCTTGAAGCGTCCCGATAATCTGCTGAAGGTTAAGTTCACCGCGCCCGATGCCGACAGATACAGCACCAATATGGTCTTTGAGATGCACTGCATAGATACGCGAACCAAACTGACGAATAGCGGCAAGCGTGTCTACCCCAGATGTATGGAAATGTCCTGTATCAATACAGACTCCTACCCGTTCATCAGGAATAGCATCCAACACTCGTTGAAAATCCTCAGGTTGTTCAAGGACATTTCCGTGATGCGGTTCAAGCGTCAATTTGATGTGACTTTCTGCTGGGATTCGTGCTAACACCTCGCGTACACATGAAATAACTCTGTCTAATGCACCATGTTCAGTTCTGCGTTGTGCGCCGCTGGTTGTCAGATGTGTTGCATTGAGTTGTTCCGCGATGTCTACACACTTTGCTATTGCTTCAGCACGGGCTTCCACATCGGCATTATCGTTACCGCCCCAACCGGGAGGATAGAGTCCTGCACACTTCATACCGGATTTGTCAATTTCCTCTTTCATGCTATCTACGTCAAATGCGTGGGCAGCATCAACGCTCCAGATAAGCGGTCCGTGAATCTCCATAGCGCGATAGCCAATCTTTGGCGCGTATTTCAAGGTTGCTGCTACTTCATCTTCAGCATAGCCTCGGTAGCAGATAGAGGCACAAACTATGTCCATAAAAATTCCTTATTTTGCACAAGATGTGGTATTATAAATTTCAAAATGGTAGATTTAGAATTATATATGCATTCTGTCCCAGCGAGGTTAGGAAACCTCGCCTACCGGGACGTAAATATCTATTCTTTTCATAATTTACCATAATTATTCAAAAGTGTAATTCAGAACTTGTTTACGACACAAAAATTGGAGCGACACAAATGATCCAGCAAATTGAAATCACTTTACCTGAATATCCACGCGGTTTCCACCTTATCACAGATGAAATTATGAAATCGCTTGGCGAGTTACCGAAAACAGGTATTCTTCACCTTTTTATTAAGCATACATCCGCAGGATTAACCATCAATGAAAATGACGATCCAACGGTGCGTGAAGACTTTGCCAATAGTTTTGATCGTCTCGTAAAGGAGCGTGAACCTTTCTATAAACACACCATAGAAGGCGATGATGATATGCCTGCGCATATCAAAGCGTCGCTTGTTGGCTTTGCCGTATCTATCCCGATTACTGACCATCGCCTGAATTTAGGTATCTGGCAGGGTGTCTATCTGTGCGAATTCCGCAATCGGGGTGGAAGACGAAACCTAACAGCGACGCTTTATTCATAGTCCATTTGCCAGCGTTAGCAGATGGATTATACCCAAGACGATTTGAGTTCATGCACTTTTAACGATACGAGTGTAGCTGAACCACCTTCCGCATAAATCCCAATGTCCGCGTTTTCAAGGTCTGGAAGGAAATAGGAGGTCATTGAGAGTACTCCGGCATTACCGAATGCCTCTATAGAGATGCGATCAGCCAAAATCTGCAACTGGATTTTACCATCTTGTGGTGCAAGAGGACCACTCCTTTCAAGGAATGTCAGCTGCTTTTCAGTAACATCGTATCGCACATCTTGACCACGAATATTGAAACCTACAGCAGAAGCATCATTCAGTTCTATCTCCGCACGAATGTCAAACAACTCGCCTGTTAACCCTGCAAGTAAATTTTCTTCAGGATTAAGTGTGACGTTGCTCCAAGCATGCGTATAATCATGGATATTTTCGATTTCTGCCACAGGTTCGCGATACATACAGATACCTTCTGGTGTCGTCCGAAGTGTCAACACGCATGGAAAACTCATCTGTTGATTAAATGGCATCTCTGGTGGATTACTGCCATTCATCCATGCAATTTGGATACGGCGACCATCGGAATCCGGAATATCGCTCCATGTTTGCGCTGCGTAAAAGTTCGCGCCGTAGTCTGCCCGTTGGGATTCGCCATCTGGCATGAAAGTTGTGCCATCAAAATCACCGACATAATATTTTCCACCGGCACCCCAGAAAACCCATTTGGTATTCTCAGGATCACCATCAACAGGAAGTTCAAAGATATCTGGGCATTCTCCATCTGGAATCTTAATGTCGGAGAGGCGTTCCCACTCTTTTAGGTTTGTAGAGCCAAAAAAAGTGAAATCATTGCCATCAAGAAAAAGCGTCATCACCCATTTTTGCGTAGGTTCGTGCCAGATTACCTTCGGATCACGGTTGCTTGCAACAATATGTTCAATGACAGGATTGCCTTCATATTTTGTCCAACTCCGCCCGCGGTCGTTGCTATAGGCGATGCTTTGTGTAAACGGCACTTTCTCTGGGGCATGGCTACCAGCAGACGTATAAAAGACAACCAGCACTGCCTCGTCGCCTTCTTGGAAACCTGCTGTATTGTTATAGTCCACAACACCGGAACCTGAGAAAATTGTGCCGAGTTCATCGGGATGAATTGCATGCGGCAGTTGTTTCCAATGAACAAGATCAGGGCTAACTGCATGCCCCCATGTCATATTGCCCCAATTGATGCCGAATGGATTGTGTTGAAAGAAGAGATGGTACTCTCCTTTGTAATAAATCAATCCGTTTGGGTCGTTGGTCCAGTTAGTTTTCGGTGTGAAGTGGAACTGTGGACGATACGTTTCCTTGTAAGCAGTTTGAATCATTGTCTGTTCCTTTCTGATGTATGTAGTGTGCCTCGTGGACACAAATAACGTAATGATTTATGTTCAATCTCTAATCTATTGCCTTAAGGGTGATTCTATACATGTTTTTCTATTTTGTCAAGAATGCTTTGTTTAATATCAATGAACATTTTATTGTCTTAAAATTACAAATTTTTGTAGAATTAGGCAACCGTTTTGCACCTAACCCGCGTCACTATATTGTAAATAAAAAGATACCTCTTTTTTGAAAGAGATAATCTAAGTATTTCGCTTTTTCATTAACCTTTGGGCGAATCGTGAGATATATAATCTAAAATCAAATCTTGATATGATAGAAATAAGGAGATTTTAAATGAAAACCTTAATTTGGAGTTGCTTTGTTTTAGTTTTGATAACCGGGCAACTTCACGCGGATGAGAATTTAACGGATAACAACAAGATTATGCTCACCCTTGATAGTGGGCAAGAAGTACACATAAAGGGCTTTATTGCCCCAGTTGAATACACACAAGATAATTTCCATGTAACCTGGGATACATTGGCAAATCTGCGGGTTGCCGAGCCAGAGAAGCAGTATCCCGAAACCGTTTTCCGCGCTTTTCTGCCGAACCAAACAGTTTCCATTGGTAAACTCTGGCAGATAAAGGAGGAGGGTGTTCTCACACTGCTTCGGCAATTGCATCCAAATCCGCATCTGGACATGCACATTAATATGGGGGATTCCCGTGGTTTATGGGCATGCTTGCGCGCTTACAACGATAGGTTTGCCGACATTGTGTTTCGGATTCATGCCGAGTTCAAGTTGAAAGATGGGTGGTTTACGCCCTCACAGTTCGCGGGACATCTTGTGATTGACCGAATCGGAAAGAAGGTAGCGTTTTTTGAGATGCGGGTTCCTGAAGCACTGATAAATTTTGATGTCAATAAGCAACATGAAGGTGCACAAAGTTTTGGAACGGACATGGGTTATTGTCCGCAAATAGAGCTTGGTGGCGGAACACAAGATATTTTACAAAACGCTAAATTTACAGAGGCTATCACTCTGGAAGAAGCAGAACGTCTTTTAAAATTACGTTTCTATAAGTCGCAACAAATTAACTGGGTATCAATAGACGAAGCATTAAAAATGTCACCTGCACATCAGAAGCCTGTTCATGCGATTTCAATAAACGGACCGCTTGATGACGAATCGTGCTGAGGGAGCGGCAAAAGCTTGAGGGCAGTTGTCCTCTCCGATGACCGAGTCGTAAAATTCCTGAACGAAAATTTCATCAACACGTGGGTGTTCAATGCGGACTTAGGACGTTCCCTCAGTTTACAAGATCCTATTGCTAAGCGGCGCAAGCGAGAATCCAAGACGTTTGATACTACGCACGCGTTGGCACAAGCAATCATGAAGGGATGGAATGAGTATTCCCCCGCGGATTGTTTAGTTATCTCGTCTGAGTTTGAATTGATGGGTAGCCTACCGGTCAATGAGTTGCTTACTGTACAAGATCCTGCTGAGAATTACCTGACGTTTCTCCAGGACTCCTTAGCGAGAAAAACACCTGGTCTGAGCGGAGGTGTCGCGAAACCTTCATCTAAAACTGATTCAGAAGACCTCCGCAACTTAGATAGTCCAGTCACGGGAAGTTTGAAAGTAACACTCACTGATGAAAAACCCGAGCAGCAAGTCCTTAACATTTTCCGAACTTCAAAAGAGGGTTTTCAAGATTATACTGTCGTTGAAATTGACGCAACAGCGTTTAAAAATGGCGGCACACTCTTACTCAATATCTTGGTTGGGAATGCTGAATCTATGGGTTCGTTTGATCTATATGATGCCAAGACAGAGTTACCAAAAACGGGTATGCCTAAAGGTGCACTTGCCTCCGCATGGGATATTCGACCTGGTAAAAGTAAAACAATCAAGTATGATTTTGAGCAGGGTCAAGCCTTTAAGTTAGGTGCTACTGGTAGTTGGTTCAGTGAAGAGGGGAGCATTAACGCTTTTCTTTTACGAATCTCTGTAGAGACGGAACTCGGAAAAGAAGAC
>JAPPMR010000287.1 GCA_028818995.1 Candidatus Poribacteria bacterium
CAACACCTTGCCTATTCTTTCAAACGTCCTTATCCGTGCACAAGATGGTAATATTGAATTAGCAGCTACCGATTTGGAAGTTGGCATCAAAGTCAAAGTCGCTGGCACTATCACAGAAGAGGGAACAACCACAGTTTCTGCTAAAAAATTGGTAGATATTGTTAGAGAATTACCAGATAAGACTATTAACATGGTTACTACTGCAAATCACCGTGTAGAACTTACTTGCGGAGATGGTGTCTATAAAATAATTGGACTTTCCGATGAAGATTTTCCCGAACTGCCATCTGCTGAAGGGGACGGTGCAACGATTGATGGAGAAACCTTGTGTTCTATTATTCACAAAACAGAATTTGCGGCATCCAGAGAGGAGTTTCGATACTATCTGAATGGTCTTTATTTTAATCTTCTTGAAGATAAAACTGAAGTGGTTGGTACCGATGCTATCAGGCACCTGGCGTTGGCATATTGTGCATCCTTTAAAACGTCCGAAGATGTGGACGGATTCATCGTACCGCTGAAGGCTGTAAAAGAGATTGAACGCACCTTTGCCGATTCCCCCAATGTTAAGATTTTATTGCTCAAGAATCAAATTTTATTTGCCAATGATAACGCGACCTTAACGACACGATTGGTAGAAGGTGATTATCCACCTTATCAGTCGATCATTCCAGAATCTTCTGAGGGCCGTGTGGTTGTTCCAAAAGAGGCTTTCTTGCGCGCCACGCGACGGGTCGCTTTGTTGTCTGATCCAAAAAATTTTACGGTCTGTTTAGATATAGACACCGAACAGATTCGAATTTCAGCTCAGGCCCCTGAACTTGGCGAGGCACATGAAACGATTGCTGTAGAATCAGGTACAGGCGGTGTCCGAATCGGTTTAGACGCACGAGTTCTTGCAGACATACTGGCACATATTGAGGCGGAATCCTTAATACTTGAGTTTTCTGGAGAAGTAAGTCCGGTTCTCGTTAAACCTGTCGGTGATGATGGACATATCTGCATCATCATGCCGATGCGCATAGAGACATCTTTACAATCAGAATCTTAAGTAATATTTGCAAGTTATGAGAAGGGATATAATACGAATCTGAATAAATAGAGATTATTGCTATGGAACTCGCTTTTGAAAAAGATGAACTCTTATATACTCTACAGACGGTTCAAGGTGTGGCAAGTGGGCGTAATACGCTACCTATTCTTTCGAATGTTCTCATTCGCGCACAAGATGGAAACATTGAATTGGCAGCTACCGATTTAGGGGTTGGCATTAGAGTCAAAGTGGTTGGCACAATCAGACAAGAAGGAGCAGTCACGGTTCCCGCAAAAAAAATGACAGATATCGTCAGAGAATTACCTGAAAATAAGACAATAAACCTTGTTACAACCGCAAATGACCGTATTGAACTCACTTGTGGTGACGGTGTTTACAAAGTTATCGGGCTTTCCGATGAGGAGTTTCCAGAACTGCCATCCGCCGACAAAAACGGAATAACCATTGATGGAGAAATGCTGAGGTCTGTTATCCGCAAAACCGCATTTGCCGCATCTGCAGAAGAGGTGCGGTATTTAGTGAACAGCCTCTATTTCAACTTTTTTGACGATAGAACTGAAGTAGTTGGGGCAGACGTACCAATGCTCGCAATTGCAAAATTTGAACCTATAAAGGTTTTTAAAGATGTTACTGGATTTATTGTGCCACTAAAGGCTATCAAAGAAATTGAACGAATCTTTGTAAATTCCTCTGAAGTCAAGATTTCACACTTAAATAATCAAATTATTTTTAGTGACGACAATTCTACCTTGATGGCACGATTAGTAGAAGGAGACTATCTAAAATATCAGGCGATCATTCCCGAATCTTCTAAGGGACGCGCGGTCGTATCAAAGGAAGCAATCTTACGTGCAACACGCCGTGTCGCGTTGCTTTCGGATCCTAAGTTTTTTTCAATCTCTATTGAGATAGACCCTGCACAGATTCGGATTTCAGCGAAAACGCCTGAACTTGGCGAAGCACATGAGACACTTCCGGTGGAATCGGGCACTGGAAGCGCACAAATCAATTTAGATGCTCGGGTCATAACCGATGTATTCGCACATATTGAAACGGAATCTCTCATATTAGAATTTTCTGGAGAGTTTACCCCTTTTGTTGTTAAACCTGTGGGTGATGATGGACATATCTGTATCATTATGTCGTTACATAAGCCTAATTATTAATACTTAAAAATAAATAGGAGCGATTGGAATGGAACTTACTTTTGGAAAAGATGAACTCTTTTATGCACTACAAATTGTTCAAGGTGTGGCAAGTGGACGCAACACCTTGCCTATTCTTTCAAACGTCCTTATACGCGCGCAAGATGGGAACATTGAATGCGCGGCTACCGATTTAGAAGTTGGTATCAGAATCAAAGTTGAGGGCACTATCGTTGAAGAGGGCTCAATCACAGTTTCTGCTAAAAAATTGACAGACATCGTGAGAGAATTACCCAGCGATGAGACAATAAACCTTGTTACAACCGCAAATGACCGTATAGAACTAACTTGTGGTGACGGCGTTTACAAGGTTATTGGTATTTCTGATGAAGAGTTTCCAGAACTCCCTTCTGCTGACGGAGAAGGCACTACCATTGACGGTGAATCCTTATGTGGTGTTATCCGGAAAACAGCGTTTGCTGCATCTACAGAAGAATTTCAGTACCAACTAAACGGTCTCTATTTCGACCTCTTTGAAGATAAAACTGTAGTAGTTGGTACTGATAGATATTCTCTCGCGTTAACGCATTGTCAACCTATCAGGACATCCGAGGATGTTGATGGAATCATCGTACCACTGAAGGCTGTCAGGGAAATTGCTCGTGTTTTTGAAAATTCTCCTGAAGTGAAGATTATACATGCCAAGAATCAACTTCTATTTGCTGATGGTAATGCCACCTTGACAACACGTTTGATAGAAGGTGAATATCAACCATACCAAAAAGTGATTCGAGAGTCTTCTGAGGGGCGTGCGGTTGTATCAAAGGAAGCAATCTTACGTGCAACACGCCGCGTGGCTTTACTTTCAAATCCAAAAAGTTTCGCTATCAGTTTTGAGATAGATCCCGAACAGATTCGAATTTCAACCGAGACACCTGAACTTGGTGAAGCGCATGAAACGCTCGCAGTAGAGTCTGGCACAGGAAGTGTGCGAATCGGTTTGGATGCTCAAAGACTAATAGAGATATTCGCACATATCGAAGCGGAATCTGTCGTTTTAGAGTTTGAGGGAGAGCATAATTTCCTTATAGTGAAACCTCCTGGTGATGATGTACACATGTGTTTCATTGGACCGATACGTTTGAAATCCTAAAGAACTGTTTTGGGTGAAATTCTTGATAGTTGGCAGTCAACTATAGGAAAAGAGATAACCTCTTTCTAAAAACTAAATGCCAACTGCCGAGAGTTGTCCGACAGTATGGTGTGGTTAATTTACTTCTATCCCATAGGTGACAATTTAGTGCCTGATTTCTTGTTGGAGGGCTTTGTAAGCCCGATATTTTGAGATTTAAGTAGTTAAAATCCAAATCAACGATGAATACGCGTATGGTATTCATCGGGGTTGAAAACCCGCAGCATGCCAAAAGCGCATGCTGCGTTGATTCACTCCAACAATGGGATATATCCTTAAGTTGACACTTATAGGTTAATTTACTTCTGTCCCAGACATCTGCTCTAACGCAAGCAGTAAGGCTTGTGTGCCTAAGCGTCCATGTCCCTGAGCTTGCACGGCGGTATAAAGCTGATGCACCAATGCCAACCCTGGGAGACTCAGGTTCATTTTTCTTGCCTCATCCAAAGCGATACTCATATCTTTGATGAAGTGTTCCACAAAGAAGCCTGGATCGAAGTCGCGCTTAAGAACGCGCGGTGCTAAGTTATCTAACGACCAGCAGGCAGCCGCCCCACCACTGATTGAGGATAACATCGTTTCCAGATCCAAACCCGCTTTGTGACCATAGATTAAACCTTCACAAACGCCAATCATTGTGCCAGAGATAGTAATCTGATTACACATTTTGGTATGCTGTCCCGCACCCGCACCACCTTGATGAACAATGTTTTTGCCCATAGCAGAGAAGAGCGGCATAACTGCCTGCACGGCGGCTTCGTCGCCGCCCACCATAATAGAGAGGCGTGCTTCTCGCGCACCTACATCTCCACCTGAAACAGGCGCATCCACGGAGGCAACACCTTGTTCATTAGCCTCAGCGTAAATCTCTTGTGCCAGAGATGGTTCAGTTGTTGTCATATCTACGACGATGCTTCCAGCTTTTGCTCCATTCAGAATACCGCTATCACCGAGATATACCTCACGTACATCGGGTGGAAATCCAACGATGGTAAAGATTACATCAGAAGTAGATGCGACTTCACTCGGTGAATCTGCCCATGTAGCACCAGCATCAATCAGAGGTTGTGCCTTAGATTTAGTGCGGTTGTAGACAGTCATGCCGTATCCAAGGTCCATTAAGTGCTGACACATCCAACGACCCATCACACCAGTCCCAATCCAACCAAGTTTTGTAGTTTTAGGATCAACTTTTTCAATACTATTTGCCATGATTCTCCTTTCGGGTAAAGTATCAATGATAATAGATTATCGGTCAAGGGTATATGATAACATACATTCTTTACCGACTACTGAAAACCGATAACTGATAGCCATTTACACAGTTCTGTCCTTTTATCCTTGAGTTTTGCTATTAGGCGAACTCAAGTCTGTGACACAGCAGTTTTGGCTATGTCCTTTTTACTTTTTTTTAAATCCTTAGTCAATTGTAAAGCGATTACAATACCGCCAGCAATCACACCGCAATAGACGCTAAAAAATCGGTTCAGCAACACAAACGGTGTAATAAATTTCGCAGAAATAAGACTTTTCATTAATACACTTTTTGTGCCTTCTGCAAACCCACTTGCTCCAGGCGTTGGCATAAATAATACAACAAAATTATACAACAATTCAACAATACACAGGTCCCATAGTGAGGCGTGTTCATTAACATTAAATGCTCTGATTACAAAATAGGCAGCGACAATACGTGCAGCGAAGAATCCACAAGTAAGAACTAAACTAAAAAGGTAAGTCCATTTGTGATTTTGGAGAAGATCTCTGGCAAAAGTCCTATGTTCAGTCGTAATTTGTTCTACTTTCAGCTTTGCCCGTTCTAAGTAAGGAGCAATGGGTTTAAACCATTTTCCCACTCGATCAGAAAGCCAATAAAAAATACGAGAGACGATTTCTGGTTTAAAAAGCAGTAGAAGGAACGTAATAAATACGAGACCGAATATCAGAAAACTAAATAGACTTATCCATGTCGTCCCCTTCGGGATCCATTCCGGATCTAACAAGAGTATACCACTTGCAGAAAGAAATAAGATAATTAACGTAGAAAGGAAGGCTGCAATACCCGCTGTTATCGCACCTGATAGTGGTGCCCCAGAGCGAGCGTAAATATAGAGATGACCGACTCCTCCAGTCTGGAAAGGTGTAATAGCAGATACACAGGTTGTTGCCAAAATAGCGCGACAACTATCCCGAAATTTAATCGTAGGGGCTACGATCCGAATAAAAATGTGAAATCGGAGACCACCGCACAACCAATCCAGGAACATGCACACGCATGCACCGATCAGAAATTCAAACCGCAATCCGAGGAATACTTGTATTAAATCTTCTGTCTTGTTTTCTATACTTTTTTGTGTGTCGAACCCCAAAAAGATGATTAATAACCCAACCAACGTAAATAACGTAAAAAGAATAACACCGCGAATCATTTTATCGCGGCTCATAGGGGCATGCATAACGATCTAATTTCCTTTGTTATATGCGTTTTAGGAGTGTTATTCAAACGTGAGCATTCTATTTCTCAACAAGTGTTAACTTTAAACTGATGTCCAGCGGCATTGCCGAATGTGTCAAGGCACCAACAGAAATGAGGTCAACACCTGTAGAGGCAACAGCTTGAACCTGTTCCAAAGTTATACCACCTGAGGCTTCTGTCACCGCTTGGTTGGCAACTAATTTTACAACCTGTTGCATCATATCGAGCGACATATTATCTAAAAGTAAAATGTCAACGCCAGCATCAAGTGCTTCGTTGACCTGTTCAATAGTTTCGACCTCAACCTCAATTTTTGCGGTATGCGGGGCAGCTTCCTTCGCTCGTTTAACGGCGTTATGTATCCCCCCAGCTGCGACAATGTGGTTATCCTTAATTAGTATGCCATCGTAAAGTCCAAAGCGATGATTGTGTCCACCACCAACGCGGAC
>JAPPMR010000642.1 GCA_028818995.1 Candidatus Poribacteria bacterium
AAATATATTGGATATCTATTGTCCAGTAAACCACGAAAACTTCTGATCACCACACAGAACAAGTATAATATCAGTATGAACAAACGACCATCCAAATGTAAAGACGACAACGCGAAACTTATCAAAAAAATATGGACAGCAAGAGAAAAACCGCGTTCTTCAATGCAGAGGAGAAGAGAAAAATAAAATTTAATTAAAAACAAGAAAAATGCCTATAAACCTTATGTAGACTGGCGGCATTGACAATTTCAAATCATACCACGGTATGAAAAAACATACCGTACGGTATGATTTTATGGTAGATTTTAGAATTATTTATACACTTTGCATCGGCGAGGTTAGGAAGAAATCAAGAAATCAACGGTATGAATACTTTTTTGGTATTCACCCAAATCAACGCCAAATACACTTTTGGTATTTGGCGGGTATGAATGCCATTGGCTGAATGCGCTTTTGGCATTCAGCATGATTCCCCGCCTCGCTATCAGAGGGTGAAGGTGTATATTTTTTTAATTCACCGTAGTTGCAATGGCATCAGCCTCTCCGAACTGGATCAAGACGATAAAAAATAGATGTAATTCAACTCAATACAGAGTATAATTATAAAGCATTTGTAAACGTATTGTCCATTGTGATGTTGGAGAGAAAGATGTTTGATCACCAAGAGGCAACAGATAACCCGCACCTAAAACTGACCTTAATTGAAAAAATTAGGCGAAAATACGATTTAACACCACCTATCACGCTAATCCTCGGACTGACAACGCTATTTTTTGCCATTTTCCTTATATACCCCCTCCTCTATATTTTCAAAGAAGCATTCTGGGTTGAAAATAAATTCAACCTAACATATTTCAAACTGATGGTAACCGATCCAAACATTCGGGAATTGGTTATCAATAGTTTTAATATTGGCATCATGGTTACATTGATGACGAGCATCATTAGCCTACCGCTGGCATATTTCTTAACGCGCTACCGTTACCCAGGTCGCAATATACTGCGATCTGTCATTCTAATTCCGATGATAATGCCGCCTTTCGTTGGTGCTATCGGCATGCTAAAGTTTTTCGGGAAATATGGCAGTATAAATATGCTTCTCGTGAAACTGAAACTGATGGATATTTCCAATACGATTGACTGGTTTGAGGGCGGTTTTTGGGGTGTAGTCTTGTTGTCAACTTTGCATCTTTATCCAATAATGTATCTAAACATCGTTGCTGCATTGTCGAATGTTGATCCAAGCTTGGAGGAAGCTGCAGAAAACCTTGGCGCATCACGGTTCCAAATATTCAGGAGAATAACACTGCCTTTAATGATGCCGGGTTATTTTGCAGGCGCGATTCTTGTCTTTATCTGGGCATTCACAGACCTTGGCACGCCACTGATTTTTGACTACAACGAGGTTATTGCGGTTAGAATCTTCCGACAAGTAACCGAGGCGAACGTAAACCCGATGGGCTATGCGTTGGTCGTATTAATTATTGTGCTAACAGCACTCGCTTTTTACGCCTCCAAACGATGGACAGGCAGTAAGCACTACGAGATGCTTGGACGTGGACACGTAACTTCACGGGAAGTAGACACAAAGTGGGGATTGCGATGCATTATCTACCTGTTTATCGGTGGATTAACATTTATGGCATTACTACCACATATCAGTGTAATTCTGGTATCCTTAACACCGGATCTGAGTCAATGGAACTTGAGTGTGCTACCAGAATCGGTCACCTTTGCCCACTATATTGAGGTATTTACGCATTCCGATACACTGCCGAGCATTTTCAACAGTTTGAAATACAGTATCTTCAGCACGTTAATCGCACTTATTGTCGGCGTGGCAATTGCATATCTCCTGACACGTAAATGCATTCCGTTCCACAATTTGTTAGATGCGATAGCAATGTTACCTTTGGCACTGCCTGGCGTTGCGATTGCCTTTGGGTATATGGGCAGTTTCTCAGACACATCATTGCTCCTACGAAATCTTCCAGAGGATTTCGTAGCTTTTATTGATCCGAGAAAAAATCCCACGTTTCTCTTAATTGTTGGTTACGCAGTGCGGCGGTTGCCGTATATGTTACGTTCAATATATGCGGGTTTCCAGCAAACCAGTATAAGCTACGAAGAAGCTTCACAAAACATGGGTGCAACGCCAGTTCGAACCCTCTATAAAATCACATTACCTTTGGTATTTGCGAATATCCTTGCTGGTGCGATTCTGGTCTTCTCGTTTTCTATGCTTGAGGTAAGTGAAAGCCTGATTTTAGCAACGCAAAATCAGTACTATCCGATTACAAAAGCGATTTGGTCGCTCTCCCAACGTGTTGGACAAGGTCCTTACATCGCAAGCGCGCTTGGGGTTGTCGGGATGTTAATCTTAATTGCATGTTTACTCGGTGCGGGGCGTGTTCTTGGTGGAAAGTTAGGCGAAATTTTCCGCATTTAGAGATGTCGTGAGCTGGAGCTCGCTCCTACATGAAGAGATCTTGGTCGAAGTTGCAATTCATTGAGAATTGATTTACTCTGCCCATTCCATAGGAAATTTGCATCAAAGTTGCTTTACTGCTATAATAAGAATGGTTCGTTAGAAAGAAATTAATTCAAGACATAGGATAAACGAGAATATGGAAATTCTCAACTATTTTTTACCGCCACGCATTGAATTTGGAGAGGGTGCCATCGCTAACTTGGCAGATCATGTTATTGCATTCAATGGCAAAAAACCGCTTATCGTTAGCGATGCAGGTATCCGCAATGTGGGAATATTGGATCAAGCAGTCGCGCTATTAGACAATACAAATTTGCCTTATGCCACTTATGAGGATATTGAACCGAATCCCACAGATATAAGCGTCGTGCAAGGCGTGGAAGTATATAAAAAAGAAAAGTGCGATGTTGTAATTGCTGTTGGGGGTGGCAGTGTGATGGATGCAGCGAAAGCGATTCGTCTCTTGACAACGCACGCACCACCATTAGAACCGTACTATGTAGACTCAAATGGAGCGGACAAGATTCGCGGCGATATGCCACCGCTGATATGCGTGCCAACGACTGCAGGAACAGGTAGTGAAGTATCTCAGGGAGCAATCATTACTGATACCTCATTACAGACAACCGACCGATGGCGGAAACGGGCGATTATCACCCGCTACAATATGTCTAACCTTGCACTGCTTGATCCTGCATTGACTGTGGGAATGCCGCAAGCATTGACCGCAGCAACTGGTATGGACGCTATCACACACGGAATTGAGGCTTATGTGGCGACAAAGTATCACCCAATTTCAGAAGGCGTGGCTTTGCAAGCATTGAAGATATTAGGGGCGAAGATCCGAACAGTATATCACAATGGAGAAGACATTGAGGCAAGAGGTAAAATGTTGTTAGGATCATGTATGGCAGCATTTGCGTTTCAGAAAGGACTTGGTGCAGTTCACTCCATTGCGCATCAGTTGTCAACAGACGCACCTATCCCGCACGGTGTCGCTAATGCGATACTACTACCTCCTGTAATGGAATTTAACCTGCCGCATGTGATTGAGAAGTACGCAGATGTTGCAGATGCTTTAGGTGTTAATGTAGAAGGTATGTCCAAAGGTGAGGCAGCGTGCGCTGCAATTGATGAGATTCGCGAATTGAATAAGGAGTTTAATATGCCCGCAGGACTCGGAGCGGCAGGATTAGACAGGGAAAAGATTCCGAAACTCGCAACAGATTCAATGCTTGACCACTGTCATAAACTCAATCCGAGACGGTGTTCGGAACAGGATATGCTAAACTTACTTGAAGCTGCTTTCTAACACCATTTCTAATTTACAAATTGTAATAATATATTTTTGGTCGAGTTGAGTTCGCGAAACTCGACATGACACTATAAAAAGTCGGGTTTTCGCTACCGCTTCTACCCGACCTATGAAATAATGTCATATCATCATATAGAATAGAAATGGTATAAGAATTCCAATGCAACCGTAAAGTAGAGCATGTAGATTTATTTCGTAATCAAGCGTGATATTTTCCTAACAGCAATTTAAAAAACATATCCAGTTTAGCTTCCACCTGTTCTATCTCTATCGGATCTATCTGAAAATGCTTTTGTAGAAAAGGGTGATGCCGAATAGTATCACTAATGAAATACTGTTTGGATTGCTTAAAAAGCGCATCATCTATAGGAACATCACAGTTTCCGAAATAGAAGGGTAGCCTATCAAGGTTTCTTTTGAACACGTCAACATAAGCATAATAATCCAGTTTGCTTTTGTCAATTACAATAGTGTTACTGCTATAGTCGTTGACAAACGTCCGATTCCTTCTTAATGCGTTAATATCTCTCATTGTCCAGAAAAATAGAGAATCATCAGGTATCGGTTGTTGCTGCTTACTCGGATATTTGCGAATATAACCTGGGATATAATCAAAATCGTTTAGACAGAAACGAAGATTTTCTCCTATTCTAAATGAAAAGGAACGGATAAAACTGTATTCCATTCCTTCGGTGTCGCGCTGATAAAAGGCAATGATAATTGGAAAAGGTGTAAGTTTTGCGGATTCGGGGAATTCACCACTACTAATAAGTAAGCCATCTATCAATTTATAATTTGCAGCAAATTCCTTTAATTGTTTGAAATTGGCTGGTTTAATTAAGTAAGATAACGGATGCAAAACACAGATAAAATCTGCTTCAAGTTTATTGTAGGAACGGAGAAATGATATTCCTAAGTCTCTACTGACTAAATCTGCATCAACATCAAATTCATCATGTTTAATCTTATGACGAATAAGAGAGGTTTTGTCATTATAGGGTGGGTTTCCGACGACTATCAATCTTGCACACTGCTGAGGAATACCAAATTTTTCCCTTGATACGTTGGATAAAGAGTTCGTCTGAAAGAAACGGGCATTATCTGTGTTCTTTTTTGCTACATCAATTGCAGCTTCGTCTATATCGCACCCGATTGTGAGAGATTGTCCACAATTTTTTAGAAAATCACCGTACCCACAGGCACTGTCAATTACGGTAGTCTGTGAATCTATGTCCGATTCAATAAATTCCCATGCCTGCTCCACAAATGGAGCAGGGGTATAATAACTACCTAAGTTGACCCTATCTTTATATTTTAAATGTTCTTGACTCATTGGATTTACTTTATGGTAGATTTTTGAATTAATTAGACACCTGCACAACGGCGAGGTTAGGAAACCTCGCCTACCGTGGGAGTGTTTCTGCTACAGAGATAGGTTAATAGGTACAATCCACCCCTTTGTGTCAGCAGGTTGATAGACATTATTCCGCAGATAACCTGAGGTGTGCCACAAACAGAGGCTTTTTCCATCCGGCATCCAGACAATAGAGGCGAGTTTCATAGACGTTCGAGCAATCGGATATTTTTTACCACTATCCAAATCATGCACCCAAACCTTCCAGCGAAGACCAACGCAATCCTCTCGTTCAAAGTATGCTAACCGATTCCCTGTTGGTGACCATGCGGGTGCTGTGTGTTTCAAAATCCGATGTTTCAGCGATTCGTCAGTGATCCCAGCAATGTGAAGGCGTTTATCAAGAACTGGATCTTGTCGATTGCTGCCAGAAAGCACATAAGCAAGTCGTGCGCCATCAGACGACCACCGCATTTGTCGGACGCGTTGGTGCTGCGTTGGAATCTGTTTCACACGTTCTCCTTCTATATTTTGAATACGGACCGCTGCATAAGTAACTGTGCCGTTTTCGAGCTTTTGATCCTGTGTCACCTCAAAAGCGAGTAGATTTCCATCTGACGACCAAGAGGGTGCGTGCAAAAAGGTATAAGCACGTCGAGTTTGTTTAAATAACACACGAGCAATATCTCTACCACCACTGCCGTCACTGTTAATCCGATAAATAACATCATAGCCTCTTTCACGCCGTCTAAATGCCAATTGATTAGCCGTAGGTGACCAGGCAGGTCCCGCACCTTTTACCAGTTTTTTGACACGTCCCAACTCCCAATCGGCAGTAAAAACAAAACGATCATCGTCTACTTCGGCTTCAAATGCTATTAAGCGACCATCTAATGACCAAGAAACATGTGGATTGTAAAGCTGACCAGCATAGAGTTTTCGTGCTTGTTTTCCCTCTTTGTCCATAATCCAGAGTTCACTCGCCTTCCAATAACTACCACTCAGATCGGTTCTTTTTAGCATAGCAATGCGTTCGCCATCGGGACTCCAATACGGGTATTCTGCGCCATTGATTAAATGTATCATCCGGGGATTCCCACAAAAATTGGTGTTTAACAGCATGCCTTCTGTCTCTTCAAATTGTCCGAAG
>JAPPMR010000288.1 GCA_028818995.1 Candidatus Poribacteria bacterium
CTCAAAATCCAGCGGGCCCTAGGTCCATGTCGGTTCGAGTCCGACCTCCGGCATAAGGCGATGGTTTCAGTAAACCATCGCCTCTGTTTTTAACATCTACATTGCAACAATCTTACGCATCCGCTCTGCAAGATCAATTTGTGCGTCCCTATCTCCACCAACTTCGTGAACAACGTAACCGTCATAACCAACGGCACGGAACGCTTCCATAACCGCTGCCCAATCTGTATCGCCATCTAACAAGTTCGTAAAACGGTGTTGACCACGCGAGAAATCCTTGAAATGCACGTTTTTTATCCGATGCCCAAGTTCACGGATCCAATGTTCAGGGTAACCATACGCCATCATGTTGGCTGTATCAAGATAAGTTCCAACCCAATCACTATCAACTTCGTCCACAATCTCACGCATCTCCTTCGGACTGAGCAGGAATTTGTTCCACACGTTTTCCAAACCGATGGCAACTTTGTGTGTTTCAGCGGAAGGCGTAAGGTCTTTTAGAATTCCGACAAGATTATCCCACACCTGTTGGTAAGTGCCTTCAACAGAGAGTTGACCGGGGTGAAGTAAAATACCACCAACCCCAAGTGCTCCTGCAACTTCTAACCCACGCGCAAGCGATTTCGTGCCGTTCTCGCGTTGTTCTGCATCAGGGCTAAGCAGGTTCCCACGATTCGCGTATCCTGCGGTTATACTGGCAATCTCAATACCAGCATCTTCACACTTCGCAGCAATTCCTTTGAGTTCGGAATCGCTCATATTGATGTCTGTGTCTTTCCCTTCACCAAAAGTAAGTTCAACCGCATCGTAGCCAGCATCTTGGCAGAGCGAGAGGGTATCATCAAGTGACATATTACCGAGAATTATTTGGGTAACGCCTATCTTCATTTTTTGTTTTCTTTCTCCTTTTCAGTATAAAACTGCGTAGGTGTCAACGCCTGTATGCACAAGTAGCGTGTTTCAAGACATTGTGGACACCGAAGTTCAATATAATACGCATCGTTAAAAACAGCATCAATCCAATCTGTAAGTCTATCTTGGGTTTCTCCTAAAAATTGTTCAAGTACTTCATATTCACGATTACAATCTGGACAGATCTGCAAGTCGTGTCCGATCTCAATACTGTCTAACCATCCCATGATTACCACACAATACCCACATTAATTGTAGCTCGGAGTCTCTGTATCCTTAACCGAAAATTGTAAGACTGATTTGAGATAACGACCCGGCAGACGTGCCTTGACATGAACAGCATCCTCAGCATATTCCGTGCCTAACACCGTTCCATGCTTATAGAGCATATCCAATGCTTTTCCGTCCGTATAAGGGATACTCAGATTGAGCATTGCACCGTGCGAAGCGAAACGTTGTGCTAAGGTCTCTGTCAGCGTTTCAATACCATCTCCCCGCTGCGCAGAGATGGATATTGCCTCTGGATAACGGGCTTTCAGAATATGTAGTTGGTCTTCTTTTTCAAGTTGATCTATTTTATTGAATACCATGACCATCGGAATATCTGAAGCATCCAATTCTTGAAGCACCGTGTCTACTGCAGCGATTTGTGCTTCTGCTTCTGGATGGCTAATATCCACGACATGCAACAACAGATCAGCCTCTGTCACCTCTTCTAAAGTTGCTTTGAATGCAGCAACGAGTTGATGCGGTAACTTCTTGATAAAACCGACGGTATCGCTTAATAGAATGTTTTGATTTTCTGGTAAATTTACCCGCCGTGTGGTTGAATCTAAGGTGGCAAACAGTTTGTCTTCTGCCAAGACATTTTCGCCTGTTAATGTATTAAAGAGGGTTGATTTACCAGCGTTGGTATATCCTACGAGAGATACTTTGATTTTTTCTGAACGGTTTTGACGTTGCACCTGTCGCCGTTTTTCAACCGTTTCTAACGCTTTTTTGACTTGAGAAATTTGCCTGCGAACCCACCGACGGTCCATCTCAAGCTGCGTTTCACCCGGACCACGTAGTGCTCCACTACCGCTGCCACCACTGGTTGCGATCCGTGAAAGGTGTGTCCACATCCGTGTGAGTCGTGGGAGTGCATATTCCAATTGCGCTAAAGAGACTTGTAACCGCGCTTCACTAGTTAATGCACGTTGCGCAAACACCTGTAGGATAAGCCCTGTTCTGTCAACAGTCGCGATATCAAGCATGTTTTCAATATTTCGCGTCTGTGCAGGTGATAACTCTTCATCAAAAATGATAGCATCCGCTTCAAGTTCCGCTGCGACATCTTTAAGTTCTTCAACCTTACCTTCTCCAATAAAATAGGTTGGATTCGGCACGTTGCGCGATTGAATGGTTTCACACACGACTTCAATCCCCGCAGTTTCGGTCAGTTGTTGGAGTTCTTGCAGCGATTCCTCTGTTTCGTGCATCAAGGCATCTCGCAGTTTTACACCCACAAGAATTGCACGAGAGGGTGGATTTGGTGCTTGTGTATCGTATAGTTCTTGCATATCGCCCCTTTAACAATTATGGAGTTGGTTATAGTATATACAGTTTATCAGATTAATATGCGGTTTTTCAACCAAAACTTGCAAATCGGGTGTGTAAAAAAGTTTTGGTACAAAGCATATTGTCGGTTGAGTTTCGCTTCGCCTTCCCGATGGACACCTTCAATTAGGACGTTTGCACGTCACATTTAGGACGTTTGCACGTCACATTTAGGACGTTACACGTCACATTTAGGACGTTTTGCACGTCACAGTGACGTGGTAAAACCCAGTCAGGACAAGGAATGTGACGTGATTTTTCAGCTTTTTTGTTTTTTCTTCTCTTTATTCCTTAGAAATTTTGAGTGTATTGAGAATACTATTTGATTATGTAATAATAATATTAACATAAATATATCGGTTTGTCAAGTTAATTTTCAAAAAATAATCATTGACAAAAACTTTACACACCCTTGCAAATTGAGACTACCCAAAAATATACTGGACTCAATGTGTCTGATTATACTAAAATATAAAGTACTAAGAGAATTAACGCTATTATAATGTTCTTAAGGAAGGGCTTCCATGATGCCTCATGATTATCGGGTTGAGACTGCTGATTATCAAGATTTTATTACCTCTTTACCAGCAAAATCAGTTGACCTTATCTTAACTGATCCGCCATACTGCATAAGCAAAAAGACAGGATTTAAGTCTGTAAAAAATGGAGAGAAAAGGTTCGCTGTGAGTATGGACTTTGGGCAGTGGGATCAGATTGAAGTTAACCTTGAGGATATGGCAATATCGTTTTACGATGCTTTACGACGTGGGGGAACTGCTATTGTTTGGTATGATATTTGGAAAATAGATAGGCTAAAGGAAGCGATGGAATCTGCTGGCTTTAAGATGATTCGGTTGATTATCTGGCAGAAAACCAATCCTGTACCGCTGAATATGAGGGCAACCTATCTGTCCAATAGTAGAGAAGTAGCAGTTACGGGAGTAAAAGTCGGCAAACCTACCTTCAATAGCGAATATGATTCTGGTATTTATGAATATCCTATCCCACGCCACAATGGAAACAGGGTGCATCCAACGCAAAAACCTTTACCACTCTTTGAAGATTTGGTGCAAAAACATAGTAATATGGGGGATTTGGTCGTGGACCCGTTTCTCGGTTCAGGCACTACAGGTGTTGCCGCTATTAGAAATTCCCGTAGATTCGCTGGTTGTGACTTAGACACAAACTATGTAAAAATAGCGCGTGAAAGAATAGAAATGTGTTCTTAATTTGTAGACCGGGAGCTAATGACATCACCAACTTTTAGCGGTTTTTCCTCAAGCAAAATATGGAAAATCCCGTGCTGTTTTGTAGCGATATAAAGTTTATCACTACTCACCGCTACAGATAGCACTTTATCAGGGATACTTGAAGAAAACTGATTCCATTTACTATCAGAATCTAAGCGGTAAATGCCCATATCCCCAACACCATATAAACTTAATCCATTTACAGCGAGTTTATCTATGACGATATGTGTTCCAACATTATCGGTGAGCGGACGCCAATATTCGCCAGTTTGCGAACATAAGACTCCTTTATCTGTTGCTACATATACCTTCATATTCGCAAATACGATATCCTTAATATGGGTAAAGGTTGAGGGTAGACTCAACGTTATGTCCCTCCAACTTTCTCCGCCATTGATGGATTGGAATAGTTTCCCATCTCGTTTACCCACATAGACAGTTTGTGATGCAGCAGCTACCTTGAACCCATTATCCATTTCATGATCAGGGTGGTTGTTTGTATCTATCAAGCCGGTGTCCGTAAATATTAAACTGTCCGTATCCCATTTTAAAAGCCTATTTTTATATGGTATGAAAATTGTGTTATTTTCTGTGAATTCGGTATTCTGTTTTCCTTCAGAGAGCAGTGTAGTGGATGATTTGGCGTTTTTCCACAGTTCCCGAGAAGATATCCTTTGAACCAATGAAAACGCAGCTTCACCTATGCGTAAACGGAAAATATCTAAATCTTCACCTTGCAATGAAATTAGGTAAAGAGATTTGCCAACAATCATAAACTTGGAATCCGTAAGATGATGTACATAAGACCCTGACTGTCCGATCTGTTCGGATATGTACTGCCCATAATCAAAACGCACCGGCACCCATATTTTCTCGTTGTCCATCGTTTCATAAATGTCGCTACCTGTATATACATAAAGTCGATTGTTAAATGAAATCAACTCCTGGACATCTGTTCCTACAATTCCATTCATGAAAGAGTGCCACGTTGTGCCACTATCAACTGTGCGATGAATGCTGAACTTATCCAATTTGTAAAAAGTATTCTCATCTATCGCTATAACTGTAGCATGTGCTGACGGTGATGATTTTGTGTCAAATCCAAGGTTTGCCCACGTTTGCCCCGCATCTGTTGATTGGAAAGTTGGAACACCTAAAACGAACAACGTCGGACCTTTTGCCATAATACGAGTAGGACTTGCAGGCGATGTGCCTATCATGAAATATTTATCTTTAGGCGTTATATCAGTCCACGTCATACCAAGGTTCGTTGAGTGGAATATCTTACGAGCACCTCTATTCTTTGTATCGGAAAGGTCATTGGTAAGAAAATCTTGCCCCGTTGCTACATAAAGGTCATTCTCATCAACTGCCAATGCATGGACAGCGTTGTCGGCATCATCTACCACAGATAATTGTTCCAAATCATCTAAAATCAAGCGATAAAGCCCTTGGTTCGTGCCAATAAACACAGCATTCCCTATCGCGGCGACTGCTGTAATCTTTTTATTTGTCAACCTATCATTGAGTGGAATCCACTTTCTACCAGCATCGGTAGACCGAAATACACCTTTATCCTGCGTAGCAATATACATAATAAAATTTGTGCGTGATTGTCGTTCGAATGTTTTATCCATTATGACCAATCCAATAGGTTTCCCAATTGGACGGGAAGAAAATACTTGCCATGAGGTGCTATCGTCAGTTGACGTGTATATATTATCGCTACCGACAACATATAACGTCTCCTGATATTCAGCGATTGGTGCCCCGATGATACTTGTAGGTGTGCTTGCGCTTATATTTTTCCATGATGTCCTGCCTCTGCTTAATTTGTAAACACCAGTCCATGAAAATGCGTAAAGATTACCATTTGAGGTAGAAAAGAGATTATAGACAGGATCACCTTGCGGTACGTATGTCTGTTTCCATACCGATGATAAATGCGTAACATTCTCGCGTGCATTATTGACTAAGACCGCTTCAGATGCTTGTGACTCATCATTATCAACATTACCATCAAGAATACTCTTCCCCACTTGATTGTGCAAGGCAGGTTTAGAAACAGTATCAAGGTGTATAGGAGATTCAACAATTTCAATCGTCGGTTCTGATTGGGCATTAAAGTCATACGGTTTTTGAATAAGACCCAGTCGTTGACTCATCGCACCTAACAATAATATAACCAAGACCGCAGCAGTGCCAAAAGCGATCCACGGTAGTAATGGTTTTGCTACCTGTGGTGTCGGTTTTATGTCTGCAATCTGCTTCATGATGCTTTTGGTTAGATCTGTAGATAGCTGCAAACCGCCAAATGCCTCAGACATCAAGAGATGTTCTTCCGATTCTAATCGGTTTCTTGCCCGATGCAGCCTACTTTTGATGGTGTTGGCGGATACACCTAAGAAATTACCTATATCCTTTACGGACATTTCACTGAGATAATAGAGGATTATGACAGTGCGTTCACTCTCCGGCAATTTTTCCAATAGTTTCTTGACGACTTCGCGGTAATTTTC
>JAPPMR010000234.1 GCA_028818995.1 Candidatus Poribacteria bacterium
AAATTGTACTATGAAGGTATAATTGATTTTGACAAAACTACTCGACTGGAATATCCAGAGGATGCTGATACATCAACAGCACGCATAGAATCCAAAAAAGGTAGAGCGTCTACAGTTCACTTGATGGGTTGGAACAGGGTTTCAAGTGAGATCTCCAGTGGTAGCGGATTCTTTGTAGATAAGGACAAAATTGCGACAAATATACATGTTGTAGCCAGACCTGGTCCCATTTTCGTTAAACTTATGGACAAAGAGACAATCTATGAGGTTGTAGGTGTAACAGCGTTTGATGTGGAATACGATCTGGTCGTCCTAAAGATGTCTGGTGAAGGTACACCACTGCCCTTGGGAGACAGTGATTTGGTTCACAAAGGAGAACCTGTTGTTGCCGTGGGATATCCCGATGGAAAATACAAGGTCACTATTGGAAATGTACACGGTATCCAGATTAGTGACAAATTGCTCGGAACGACAGCCGAAATTGCTCAAGGGAACAGTGGTGGTCCCCTTCTAAATAGTAAAGGAGAGGTCATCGGGATTAATACCCAATCAGGCGATTATAGTTTTGCTATTCCTTCAAACATACTTAAGACATTGCTAACTCGGTCTGTATCACCAGAACCTTTGACGCAGTGGCAAAAGCGAGATCATATCCGCGCCTCCACCTATTACGGTGAAGGAGAAGATAGATTCAATGCTAAAAACTATGCTAAGGCAATAATTAACTTTGATAACGCTATCTTACATAACCCTAAATATATTCGTGCTTACAATTGGCGCGGACGAGCAAAGTTTCGCCTTGGTCTAGCTAAAGTAGAGGAAGGGAATGTGGCAGAAGCACAAAAACTATATCACGCAGCTATAGAGGACTATACACAAGCCATCAAGATTAATCCTGAATTCACCATTGCTCTCAACAATCGCGGACAGGCAAAGTATCATCTTGGTCAATCCAAAGCAGAACAAGGGAATGTAGCAACAGCACAACAACTCTATCAAGAGGCGATTGATGATTATACGCTCTCAATCAAGATTGATCCTAAGTATACCTTTCCTTATTTCCATCGAGGAGTAGCGAGTTTTTTCCTTGGTCAATCTAAAGCGAATCAAGGAAATGTAACAGAAGTTCAGCGACTCTATCAAGAGGCGATTGATGATTATACGCACGCTATACAGTTAGAACCAAACGATGCCCATTCCTATAACAATCGCGGGTCAGCAAAGCATCACCTTGGTCAATCTAAAGCAGAACAAGGTGATGTAATAGAAGCAAAAAAACTTTATCAAGCGGCGATAGAGGACTATACGAAAGCAATTTCTATTAACCCTAATTATGTAAGCGCATACAAAAATCGTGGAATAGTAAAGAATGCGCTCGGGCAGTCTGATGAAGCGGAAAAGGACTTTACGAAGGCGAAAGAACTGGAATCTAAATAAATGAAAAACAAAACTATTCTCATTATCTCCATACTCGGTGTGCTGCTATCAATTATCCTAAGCGGTATATACCTTAACTTTACCTATTTTGAACCCGATACCGTATCATATCTATTTCAAGCCAAGTTATTTGCAGAGGGTAAAATCTCAGTGCCTGCACCACCCGAATACGGGTTCTCGTCTTCACCGCATATTAACATATTAAACGGCAAGTGGTATTCCAAATACCCGTTTGGCAATGCCTTAATGCTGATGTTTGGGGTGTTTGTTAACGCGCCTTGGCTTATTCCTGCGCTTGCGACAGGCGGTGCCTTGTTTCTTCTATTCCTTTTTGTAAGAGAAACATACAGCAAACCTATTGCACTTATCGCTGCTGTGATTGCGCTTATTTCGCCGGCAACTGCAGGCATGGGATCCACATGGTTTAGCGAACCAGTTAGCCGATTCTACCTTGCGCTCTATCTTTTCGCCCTGATTCGCACCCTAAACGGCGCGGGTAATGTCCTATATCCGCTTCTATCAGGATTCGCTTTGGGGTATGCTTTTAATACGAGACCACTCTCCGCTATCGTTTTTGGCGTTGTTGGTGCGGGTTTCGCTCTTTATCATCTGTATAAACCGAGAATAACAGGTGAATCCAACGAAACAGGCGAACAAAATCAGGACAATCCACCTACACGCAAGCAGTTAGTATCTCGGTTGGGAATTTTCTTAATTCCGTTTGCTGTCATGATCTTGGTGTGTATGGCATGGAACTCACACTTTACAGGCGATCCGTTCACGTTTACGCATACCGCCGCGCAACCTCACGATAAAATCGGGTTCGGTAAACGGACAGAAGGCTACGAACCGAACATTGATCAAGCGTTCGATTTTAAACCCGAATGGGCAATTAAAAGAACATGGCGACACATTCTTCCGTGTATCAGTTTCAACGCATTCGGATGGGGTAATTATCGTCCCAGATTAATTGAAGAAGCTGAGTTTTCTATCGGTTTTATATTAGACTTTTTGCCGCTACTTCTACCGTGGCTTTTTGTCCTCATACCCTTTTTTCATGCATCGCGAAACAGATATGATGTATTGTGTATTGCTTTTATTGTGGGGAGTCTGTTGCTTTACGCCTTCTTCTATTTTGAAGGGTCAACTTGGGGATTTACACCAGTCAATGCTCGCTATTACACAGAGGCAATATTTCTCGGTTTCATTCCGCTTGCAGCGAAGGGAATGTTTATCATCTACGAGCGACTCAAAAAACCGATCTTGGAAAACAAACTTACGGATGCTGCAGTGATACGTTATGTCGCAGTGATATTTTATATTGCCGGAGCATGTTCAGTTCTGATTAGTATAAACACGGTGCAAACTTATGTCCGTATCGGGAAAGTGTATCAGAATTGGGGCCATGTCTACCAGAAGCTGCCACCAATGGTAGAGGAGCAAAACATTCACAATGCCGTTATCTTCGTGTCTCGACACCGAGGTGCACCGATTGGGGATTATCCTTTTCAGAGTTTGGAAGAAGCGGATATAATTTACTTTAAACTCGGACCCGCACCACGCTGGAGGTTGACAAATAGCGATTGGAAAGAGGTTTATGCACAGTATTTTTCCGGCAGTGGTAGAGAAGCGTATCTGTATGAACCGGGACAGAATGAACTAAAACCTCTATCTCTTGATCCATAAGAATGCTTATGAACCATTCGGTTTTTGTTGCTCCACTTAAGACTGTATTATCTTCCGAAACTTCTGGGTGAATTCACAACTACGTTTGATGCTCGCTACATCTTCCATCTTATATTGGACAACAAGTGGTCCCGAAAAATTGATCTCCATCAAACCCTTCGCGAAGGTTTCAAAATCAAAAATACCGCCGCCCGGTTCACCACGATTACTTCCAGACACATGCACATCTCCTAAACATTCTTTCATTGCAAGTGCCGCCGTATACGGTTCCGCGCCATCGTTGTTGAGATGATAGGTATCGCACGTCAAATATACAGGCAATCCTGTGTCCGAGATGAATTCAACACCTTCGCGATAGTTATCAAGCGGGCATCCTTTCTCAAATTCAAGGGCAATTTTTATGTCGTGTTCCTGACAAGCAGAGATCATGTGCGACAGGTTATCGGCAAGGGCATCCAGCGAATCTTGGCGTGACACATCCGCTGATGGATTCACCCAAACTCCAATAAACGCCGCATCAAATCTACGAGCAACGTCAAGGACAATCTCAAAGTGTTGTAACGCTTCATCTTTTCGAGTAGGGGTTGTCAATATATGGTTGCCGAAACCGATTGTTGGTGCAACAAGATTGTGCTTCTCAGCAAGTTTCATTGCATCCTCTATTTCCACAGTTGAAAGTTCACCAAGAAAAGCAGAATTAACGGGAATGTTGATGCCTTCGTAACCTGCATCGGCGACAAGATTGAAAATCTCGGCACGGGTAAATCTTCCTAATGTCCCAGAATATGGATCGTAACAGATTGTTAACATAGTGTTTTATCCAGTCTAATTTGTGGTTACAAGTCGCGATTCGGAGATCGCTCCTACAATTTGTGTTTTATAAGTCGCGATTCGGAGATCGCTCCTACAGTGTATGGTGTCAATAAACAACACCAATCTCTTCACGCCAAGTATCTAATAGCTGCATATTGCCCAATGTATCATCCCAAGACATCGCGGGTGCTTGCCTGTCAGCAATATGGTTTGCTACCATATCTGCTTCGTAGGTAAAGAGATCACGGTCTGCTTCTACGGTTATCTCGGACGATTCTCCGCGTTGATACGAGTTTAGGATAATTTGGCTTGGCGGAATTGGTGTGTCAGGTGGTATCGGTGTCCTGGTACCACGACATGGTGATGAAGGCAGCCAAGGCCTTGGAATTGTCATAATTCCACCAGACCCATAGATAGTGACGCTACTCCCAATGTTACACTCAACAGCACACGTTATCTGTGCGACGATATCGTTTTCAAATTTGAGCGTTGCCGCAGCGATGTGGTCAACACCTGTTGGTCCCACTTTTCCGTTCGCCTTTACAGAAATTGGATCTAAAAACAGTTTGCCAGCAGCAGCACCTGCCACTTTACGTGCCATTGAAGCGGTATAACAGCCAATATCAAGGATTCCACCACCACCCATTTCGCGGTTGAAAAGTCGACTCTGCGGATTGAAATTTGATTGAAAACCGAACGTTGCGTGAATGAAGCGCACCTCACCGATTTCCCCATCCTGTATTAAATCAACCATTTTCTGTATCTGTGGATGGCAACGGTACATAAATGCTTCCATCAGAAATACATCGTTTTTACGCGCGGCTTCCACCATTGATGTGGCTTCTGCATGATTCATACTTATCGGTTTTTCAACCAGAATATGTTTCTTTGCCTCAGCAGCCTTTACCGCCCACTCTGCATGAAATGGGTGAATTGTTGCAATATAAACAGCGTCAATATCGTCATCTGCCAACAATTCTTCATAACTACTGTATTGACGTGCAATCCCGAAATCATTAACAAATCTCTCCGCTTTGGATTCAGTGCGGCTGGCAACGGCAAATATCTGTCCTGTATCTGTAAAACGCATTCCGTTGCAAAATACATAAGCGATGCCACCAGCACCGATAACGCCCCAATTTAACATCTATAATCTTCTCCTTCTAACTATTTTGTTTTTGTATTGCCTCTGTCCGCTTGTTCGCAAGTGGATGCATAATACCAGCACCTACGGGCCAAACTCCGGGTTCTGCTTTAATCCAATCACACAGTTTTTGAGCATGCGGTGTTAACGTTTCCCATATTTCATGCGGCATGCTTTTTGTATAATCAGCTTGTGGTCGCCACATCGGTGAATATTCAACGTTTGGCAATGCCCGTATTTCTTTGGACAGATTCGGTGTTGCTCCGTGCCATGCCCGATTATCTCGGAAAACACCTGAACCTGCCGTAGCACCGACAAGTGTTGAATGTCGCATCCAATCTGGTTCATCAGCAAGGGATGGTGGCGATTGCTGTAACGCATGTGTTCCGGGAATCTGCCGTATCGGACCATTTTCCCATGTCAGGTCACACATCACAAAATTGATTGTTACCAGTGGCGATGTCAACTCCACAATCAGTTTCTGTGTCGCAACACTAAGATTATCGGACTCATCCTTATGAAGTTCAACTCCAAGTAGTTTAGCTTGTTCAATTCGTCCTTCCGTAAGATGCTGTGGATCTTTTACATCAGAGTGCAGGTGCTGATACTCAATCGCGCCCGGAAGACAAAGGTCACCACCTGATCCCCATACTCGGTAATCGGAAGATCCAAATATTTCGGTAACAAGCGGAGTTGTTGTTGGTAGGTCTAACATACTTGCCCAAGTGGGATGGTGTAGCATATGTCTTGAAGCAGATGAAGTGCCGTAACTATATCTGTGAGGTAAACGTCCAGTTTCATTGGCATATTTTCTATTTCCTTGTCCGGGAATAGAAAGAATTTCTCGTAGTGCCTCAGCACACCCTTCTCTCAAACGCGCTAACTGTTCTGCATTGAGTATATCTTTGACCACAACAAAACCGTCACGGCGAAATATTCGAGCAGCTTTTTTTACTTCAGTTGGCGCACATATCTCAAGCCCGCAAATCCCATTATGTTTACGCAGCCTTTCTCTGAGTGCTTCTACTTCTGGATCATCGTAAACCCGAAGTTTAGGTGAATTCGGATCCGCCGCGCCAAATCTGCGATTTTCTGGATTGCCATCTGAATCCACGGTTTCATTAGGAGGTATATTTTCGTCCCAACCCACTCGTGTTTCACCGCAGACTTGCATTTCTTGCAACTCTGATTGTAGCAA
>JAPPMR010000430.1:0-3900 GCA_028818995.1 Candidatus Poribacteria bacterium
TTCACAAGTTGCACAAGCAAAGGCGCTACTGAATGCTGCTGAAGTCTCGCTACTGCAGGTCAAAGAACTTGCGGAAATTCGCACTGTCACGCAAATAGATCAAGCTGAAGCAGGGTTAAAATCTCTTGAGGCAAATCTGGAAAAAATAAAAACTGGTGCACGCGATGAAGACCGTCGACAGGCTGAAGCCGGTTTGAAGCAGGCAAAGGCAAGCCTTGTGAATGCGCAAAACAACTATGCCCGTATGGAAGAACTCTTTAAGAACGGAGCAATTAGTCAACAATCATTGGAAAACAGCCAGACACAGTTAGATGTTATGATAGCGCAGCATAAAATTGCTACTGAACAACTCCAACTAATTGATAATGGCGCGCGGGAAGAAGACATTCAGGCGATGGAAGCACAGGTGGAGCAAGCAAAGGCTGCACTCAGATTGGCACAAGCACAAGCCTCTACTAAAACATGGGAAAAAGACATCGCACTTGCACAATCTCAAGTGGATACAGCACAAGCAGGACTAACATCTGCAGCGGCATTAGAAAAAGCAAAAAGTTGGGAAGCAGAGATAACGACTGCAAAGACCGCACGCACACAAGCCAGCATTGCTCTTAAACTTGCCAAAAAACGACTGAGAGATGCCACAATTGAAGCACCTATTGATGGTATCGTTTCACAACGATACTTAGATTTAGGTGGCATGGCAGTTCCAACTGCACCTTTATTTGAAATTGTAGATATTGACACAGTCAAAGCAACAGCAGATGTTATTGAAGTACACTTGAGCCAAGTCGCACTAAATCAACAAGCTTCTATCAATATTGATGGTATCAATACCCCGATATCAGGGACGATCGCGTATATCAGTCCAACACTGCAACCGATGCAGCGCACTGCAAAGGTTGAAATTCGTATTGATAACCTTGAAGGCACGCTCAGACCTGGAATGTTTGCCAAAGTCACTGTCCCTGTTGAGGTGCATACAGATGCCATTCTTGTCCCACGGACTTCTCTTATTGAAGATGCCCAGACAAAGACTCAGAATGTTTTTGTTGTAGAAGCGGGGGTGAGCGAACGTCGTCCAGTTGAGATTGGGCTTTCTCGTGGTGGTGAGGTAGAAATTGTGAGCGGATTGAATGAAGGCGATTCAGTTGTTATCGCCGGGCAGCACTCTCTCAAAGTGGGTGAAAATGTTACGGTTGTCAATCCTTAAATTAACGGCTTGTGCCAGTTGCGTGATAGTTTTGTTGTTTTTCACGACTGTTCATATTCTGTAGGAGCGATCTCCGAATCGCGACACGTTTGCAGTCGGGAATCGGAGTTCCCTCCTACTTTGAGAGCGGCAGGTATGGGAAAAGTTGCGGAATTCGAACACAAATAAGACGAACATGTGAAATATAAACATATCAGGTGTTAACTGGCATAACGCGTTAAATTAAATAGAAGATATGTTTATCTTGTAGGAGAACTGTGTAAGCCATAATATGCAGCTAAAACTAATTGCTGATAACTGACAGCCAAAATACAAATGAAAGTTGAGCAGATTCACGGTCCCAAAGAAAAAACACTTCAGGTAGTTGAACTTGAATATCTTTTACAAAGCGATTCTCCTGAAGTTTTCTGTCCACACGGATTCCAAAAGCATGGGAACGTAATGGTCGCTCGCGCGCCGGCAAGACTTGACATAATGGGAGGCATAGCGGACTATAGTGGATCAAATGTTTTTGAAATGACATTAAACCGCGCTGCAGTTGCAGCATGTCAAGCGAGGGAAGATAGAAATCTCTATGCATTGACACTACAAGCAGATAGCCGATTAAAACCCAGTTTTCAGATGTCGCTTGATGATTTCTATGCTGATGATGCTCTTAAATCATATACACAGATCCAAAATCATTTCAGTATAGAACAGCGAACAACTTGGGTAGGATATGTTCTCGGATGTTTTTTTGCTCTCTTAAAAGAAAAGAAGGTTGAGGAGTTTCCACACGGTGCTGCAATAGTTATCAAAAGTGATATTCCGATGGGAGCAGGTATCGCCTCATCTGCTGCGATTGAAGTTGCAACGTTAACTGTACTCAATCAATTTTACGATTTGAATTTGGACGCGATGGAAATCGCGCGACTTGGGCAAATTGTTGAAAATCAAATTGTCGGCGCACCATGCGGTATTATGGACCAGGTGACTTCCGCAGCTGGCGCGAGGAAAAAGATGCTTTCTATTCTCTGTCAACCGGATCAAATTCTTGAATTCGTTGAATGTCCGCAAGATGTTAGTTTTATCGGTATCCATACGAAAGCACCCCGAAGCACTAAAAGCGATGCCTACATTGACACACGAACCGCAGCGTTTATGGGATTATCAATCTTAAAGAAAGAACTTGGATGGGAGAAGTTAGAAGACAACTATTTATGTAATATTTCTGTCCAAGAATTTCGTGAGCATTGTGAACCGCTTTTACCTGAAAAGATGCAAGGCAGTGAATTTCTTGATGAATATGGTGAGACCGTCGATTCCGCCACACAGGTTAATCCTGAGAAAGTTTATGCAGTCAAGTCCCGCGCCCAACATCCGATATATGAAAATGAGCGGGTTAAGCAATTTATAGATGCCATCAAAAATGTTGATAGATATCCAGAGCGTGCAAGTGATTTTCTCAAAGTGGCAGGTGACCTGATGTACCAATCAAATGCAAGTTATCGGGACTTAGCAGGACTCGGTTCTCCCGAAATTGACGGGCTTGTCAATATCGCACAAAAAATTGGAGAACAAGGTGGTATCTACGGTGCCAAAATCACCGGCGGTGGCGGTGGCGGTACTGCGGCTATCCTCTGCTATGGAGATGTTTCCACTTCATTGACGCAAATTATCTCAGCGTATAAATTAGCGTGGGGGATTCAAACAGAAACTTTTAGAGGTTCATCACCTGGTGCTTGTGAATTCGGGCAGGTCCTATGGGAATTAAAAGAGAGCGAACCGCTGACACACTTTTGACTCAAGAAAAACTGCTGGTCAACTATAGTAGATTTTAGGATTATTTGAACACTCTGCACCAGCGAGGTTAGGAAACCTCGCCTACCAAGAAGCGAAAGTGTCAATTTATTTTTATAACTTACGATAAAATATGGAATCATCAGAACAAAACCTCAGCGAACTGAACAAAAATCGTGATTTTGGTGTCACATGGCGTGCGATACTCATTGCGATTTTCTTAATTCCACCCAATGTATTTTGGATCATTGAAGTTGAGTGTGTGTGGCACTCTGGACATCCAACCACTATCTCCCTATTTTGGAATGTTGTTCTCAACATCTTTTTCCTAATCCTCATTAACCTCTTCATAAAGCGCGTAGCACCCAACTCTGCATTAACACAGGGGGAGTTGATTACGATCTACGCGATGCTCTCTATCGCCTCTGGTTTAGCCGGACACGATATGTTGGCATTAACAATTCCTGCGTTGCCACATGCATTCTGGTTCGCTACGATAGAGAATGATTGGGCGGGAACGTTCCACAGTTATATACCTCAACACCTCGTTGTCTCCGATAAAGAAATTATCCGCGGATTCTACGAAGGTGATACACCGTTTTACAACGCACAGATTGGCGGTGCATGGATAATGCCAACTTTGTGGTGGACATCTTTTATCCTTGCACTCGGTGCAATCATGATCTGCCTAAATGTCCTAATCCGTAAACAGTGGACGGAGCATGAAAAACTTGCATATCCGATCATTCAGCTTCCTATGGCAATTACAGAAGGCGGTGGTAGAGCGCAACTTTTCCGAAACCGATTATTGTGGTATGGTTTTATTGCTGCCGCTTTACTGAATGTCTGGCATGGATTAGCTCACTTTTTCCCAATACTTCAAGATTTTAGCGTCCGACACAACGCAAGAA
>JAPPMR010000430.1:3910-6270 GCA_028818995.1 Candidatus Poribacteria bacterium
GTGGAACGCTGTTGGGAATATCCCTGTTCCGTTATATCCTTTTGTAATCGGTTTAGGCTTTCTTTTACCGCTTGACCTATCTTTCTCGCTATGGTTCTTCTATCTTTTTGAGAAAATGCAACGCGTTTTCGGGAGTGCTGTCGGAATTCCAGCACCTTTCCCGTATGGTAGTGAGCAGTCCATAGGAGGTTGGATGGCAATTTTTATCATTGCGTTGCTGGTAACGCGTAGACACATTGTGAAGGTTGCCCGGACTATCTTGGGTATGCAGGGTGGTATTGACGATGCACAGGAACCGATCCGATATCGCACTGCGTTTCTCTTAATAGTTGTTGCGAGTCTTTATATTATCTGGTTCTGTCTAAAGGCGGGGATGACGCTTCCAATTATTCTGCCCTTCTTCGGATTTTTCTATGCCATTTCAATCGCTATCACACGTGTTCGTGCTGAATTGGGTCCTCCCGCACATGAGATGGCAGGGATGTGTAACGCACAGCAATTTTTAGTGAATATTTTGGGCACGCGACGCATCGGACCTAACAACCTAACAGTTTTTCCATATTTTTGGTTTTTCAGTGGGCGCGGCTATCGTGAACACATCATGCCACATCAACTTGAATCCTTCAAGATGGCAGAGCGTGCCAATATGAACACGAAAAAGCTTGTGTTGGCGATGATAATTGCTGTAGTCCTCGGTTCACTCTCAGCGTTTTGGGCAACGCTGAGTGAACTTTATCGTCTTGGTGGGGCTGTTACAGGTGCTGGTGGTGGCATCGGTCCGTCTGTAGGTCATATCGGTCAATTCGGATGGCTTGCCGGCCTTTTCGCTTTCCCGCGCGATCCAAACGTGCCCGCGATGACTTTTATGGCAGGTGGTATGGGATTCACGTTTTTATTGATGTTCATGCGTATGCGTTTTATTTGGTGGCCCTTGCATCCGGCAGGGTATCCAATCTCTATGACGTTTGGTGTTGGTTATTTTTGGAGTTGTCTCGTTATCAGTACATTTCTTAAGTGGATGGCACTACGATTTGGAGGTCCAACCACATATAGAAGAATGATTTTCTTCTTCTTTGGAGTTATTCTCGGTGAATACTGCGTAGGCGCTTTCTGGAGTGTCCTGAGCGTCATAATCCGAGAACCTATCTACGACTTTGCACCGGGGTAAATTATCATGAAATTTAAGAAGTTTTCTTTCTTTCTGTTCACAATATTTGTTTGTTTTCCCTTAACCACATTTGCCGCTGATGAAGGCGCACATGCAGCCGAGTTTCTCAGCCATGGTGTTGGTGCGCGGGCACTCGGAATGGGAAGCGCATTCATTGCAATCGCAGACGATGCTACTGCTACTTATTGGAATCCTGCTGGTTTGACGAATGTCAAAAAACATAGTTTTTCAGCAATGTATTCCGATACCTTTAGCACTGGGGACGGAAGTTTTTTTAGTAAAGGCTTGGTAAATTACAATTTTGTTAACTATGTGCAGCAGATTGAAGGAATTGGTAGCCTCGGTTTGAGTTGGATACGTCTTGGCATTGACGACATACCACGCACTACTTTCATTGATGTTGATAACAACGGTTTCCTCGGCGATTATCAGGACATCAACGGAAACGGTATTAAAGATGAAGGTGAACCCTACATTGACAGACCTACAGTTGCAGAATATTTTAGTAATACTGATAACGCTCTTCTCGTCTCTTATGCACGTCAAATCCACTCAATTGCTGCTGTCGGTGGAAACCTCAAACTCCTAAGTCAATCTATTTTTGAGAACAGTGGAAGAGGCTTCGGCATTGACATCGGTCTTATTCTCGCTCCTTACAAAGGTTTACGGCTCGGTACAATGTTGCTTGATGCTACTGGCACGCAAATCAGGTGGGATACCGCAGATAAGCCGATTTTTACTCGTGGACGGAGGTTGCGGTTTGGTGGTGCGTATCAATTTACCTTTCCAAGTTTCGGTGAAGGTGCTATCAGTGCAGACTTTGAAACCGATCAAGCGGATTTAGAAGAAGGCACTGATTCTGGCGGTGGACTTCTCTTTCGCACAGGCGTGGAATACTGGCTTTTCAGGACACTTGCTTTGCGTTGCGGTTGGAACGGACATGGTTTTTCTGCTGGAACTGGACTCCAGTTGCGCGTTAGCACGATGACGTTTTTTATTGACTATGCATTCAATGCACATACACTCGGTGGTTCGCAACGTATTTCTGTTTCTGGACAATTTTAGTCATTTTCCAAGAACACAATAGACATTATAATGATTTAATCGTAAGTATCTGACAATACTAAGGCCGAAATATCAGGGTTATTCAGTTTTAAGAGTTTTCTGGTATTGAGATTTACTGAAAGTTAAT
>JAPPMR010000329.1 GCA_028818995.1 Candidatus Poribacteria bacterium
ACTTCTATCTGAACGATGTCGTCTGGCGCAAGCGGTAAATCATTTGGAACAATTATCCCAGTGCCAGTAGAAACGACAGTGCCGAATGGGATGGGGTTATCTCGCATCAAAAACTCCGTGAGTTGTTCAAATTTCCAATTAATTTGAGAGGTATTTATTTCTCCTTCATAAATTTCTTTATCATCACGAAGGATAGTACATTTCATTTCCAGATTGTACGGGTCATCAACTTCAGAGGTAGTAATGAACATTGGACCGAGGGCACAACATCCGTAAAACACCTTTGATTGCGGCAAATAGAGTGGGTTGTCACGCTCAATATCCCAAGCAGAAACATCGTTGCAAAGCGTATATCCAAGAATCTCACCATCAGCATTAAGAATATAAGCGATTTCAGGTTCGGCTGCTGTTAAAATAGAGTCGCTACGAATCCCAATAAAATCGTTCGGACCGACACATCGTGATGGTGTTGCTTTAAAAAAGATTTCAGGTCTATCCGCATGATAAACGCGGCTGTAGATATCTTGCTCGCTATCATCATCACGCATATCAGCACTACGTTTGTAGGTTACACCACATCCCCATACTTCAGGCGCATCTATTGGGACAAGTAGGTGTGGAATTTTTTCATCAGGTGAAACATCCAATTTCTCTAAGGTAAGCCCGCTATTTTCCTCTGAAACCGACTCAGGATCTTGAAATGCTGTGAATCGCATCGGTGGTGGTGGTGATACCTGTTCTTGGATATCCGCCAAAAGCACGCCCAGCGTCACCCGTTCTTTATGGGCAAGCTCAAGGATTTCTAAAACACCTGGCGATTCGTCACTGGTTACATCAATAACTTCATGTTCACGGGTGACAATCCCGACTCGCTTACCTAAATTAGGTAAGTGAAATTGGATTAGTTTCATGGTTCTCCAAACATTATTTTTCAGATGGGACCAAGCCCGTTTTCTCAAGGAACGTTATAACCTGCTGTGCAGATTCAAATATAGACAGTTCAGCCGTATTGACAACAACCTCTGGATTGAGAGGTGCTTCGTAAGGAGCACTGATACCAGTAAATTCTTTAATTTCTCCAGCACGTGCTTTTTTGTATAACCCTTTCGGGTCGCGTTCTTCACACACGTCAAGTGGGCACTCAACAAAGACCTCAACGAATCTATTTTCAGCGATTAACTCTCTTGCCTGGTCGCGGTCGGCGCGGTATGGTGAGATAAATGCTGTCATTACAATAGTCCCCGCATCAACGAAAAGTTTCGCGACTTCACCGACTCGGCGAATATTTTCTTCTCGGTCTTCGGGGGAAAAACCTAAATTTTTGTTTAACCCATGTCGGACATTGTCACCATCTAGTACGTATGTATGATGCTTTCGCTCGTGTAATAGGTGTGCCACTACATTGGCTAATGTTGATTTTCCTGAACCTGAGAGTCCGGTGAACCATACGACACAACCTTTTTGGTTGAGTAGTTGTTCTCTGTCTTCCACTGTGACGGTTGTTTCATGCCACGTAATATTAGTTGCTTTCTGTTCTGCCAATCGATTCTTCCTCGTAATTTCGTGATAGTAATTTGGGAATATCAGTTCCCTTAAATGCTTTGCAAGGGTAATACCCTTGAATCGTATTATGATATAAGAATGCACTTGCTGTATAGTATACCAAAAGCAGATGTCAAGTGCAACCTATTTTGATACGATATATATTATACGTTACCTAAGTCCTACATTGCAAAGATTTTTCCTAATAAACTAATGAAGAACTCCCGAAAAAGTGGTATACTTCTTTAGTATCTAAAAAGCATAACAGTTAGGAGATGGGCATTTAACTCTAAAGTGTATTGTCAAAGGGGTAGAGAATAATGACTAATAAACAGGTTAACTTAGCGGCGTGTCAGTTGCTTACAAGTAAAGATGTCATTGCAAGCACCGCAAAAGTGTTGAAACAAATAGAAGCATGTGCAGAAATGGAGATACAGATTGCAGCGTTTCCTGAGGGGTGTTTATTCGGTTACTGTTGTGATACCAATTATTGGGAACAGATATCGCCACAAGTTTTTAAAGAGGCAGAGGCAAAGATAGCAGAAGCTGCACGTCGACACAAAATGGCAGTCATTGTCGGTTCTGCACATCACGATGGGGAGAATTGGCACAATGACTTAGCGATTTTTGACCAGCAAGGTAGTCTTAAATACCGTTATGGAAAAACTTTCCTCGCTGGTGAAAAGTGGTGTACGAACAATCAAGGCAAACTGCCGATTGTGCAGTTAGCGGATGTTGCCTGTTGCTTTATCATTTGTCATGATGTTCGCTATCCTGAACTTGTGAAACTGCCTGCGGCAATGGGTGCACAAATCTGTTTTTTCTGTTCATGTGAAGCAGGCTTACTATCGGAATATAAACTCTCTGCGTATCGTGCTATGCCGATTTCGCGTGCAACAGAGAATGGAATTTATCTTGTAATGGCAAACACACCTGCGAATCCTGATGATATTAGGGCAGCAGGATCGTCACATGGAAACTCCAAAATTGTCCATCCAAACGGTAATGTTATCAAAGAAGCGGGGTTTTTCGGTGATGAAATCGTTTCTGCTACAATTGATTTATCACAAGCCACAGGTTCACAGGCAAAACGAACTTACAATGAGGATACGATACTTAGGGAATGGTTTCGAGAAGGGTGTGAGTTTGTAGTTAAGGTCTGAAATCAGAAATAGCGAATCAATCGGGTTAAATCCTTCATAGTAAAATTTAAAAACACCTTACATTTTCTTAAGGTTAGCAGCGTTTGTAGTCGCGCAATTCATTGCGGCTCTTACATTCTGTAGGTGCCAAATAACATACGGGGAATGCCTAAATGGCATTCATACCGTTGATTTCTTGATTTGGCGATACTGACAACACGCACGGTTTAAATCATTATAATGTCCATTATTTTGCGAAAACCCTCAACAAGGAGTAAGTTTATCATGAATAAGACACTATCTTCGATTTTAGTTGTTCTTATGGTGGTATTTACTTTTGCCCTAAATATCCTCGCCCAAGACTTATCACAACGGGATTTACCAGAAGGCGCGAAAGCACGGCTCGGTAAAGGTGAGATCGATGAGATTAAGTATTCACCAGATGGCACCAAGCTGGCAGTAGCGAGTAGTATCGGGGTTTGGATATACGACGCACAAACAGGTGAAGAACTGAACCTATACACCGTGTACACGGATAGTGTCTTAAGCGTGGCGTATAGTCCGGATGGAAATACCATCGCTACTGGAAGTTGGGACGGGACTGTGTGGCTGTGTAACGCAAACACAGGTACACATATACGAACGCTATCGGGGCATACGGATAGGATCGAGAGTGTAACGTATAGTCCGGATGGAAACACCATCGCTACTGGAAGTTGGGACAAAACCATCCGGCTGTGGAACGCCAAAACAGGCACGCATCTCCGCACATTAAGCGGACATACAGATGCGGTCTACAACATAACGTATAGTCCGGATGGAAACACCATCGCAAGTGCAAGTAGGGACAAAACCATCCGGCTGTGGAACGCAAACACAGGAACACATATACGAACACTTACCGGACATACGCATTTTGTCTTTAGCGTAGCGTATAGTCCGGATGGAAACACTATCGCAAGTGCAAGTAATGACAAAACCATCCGGCTGTGGAACGCAAACACAGGAACACATATACGAACAATACGAGGGCATACGAGTTTTCTCCGGAGCGTAACGTTCAGTCCGGATGGCAAGACAATTGCCAGTGGAAGTGGGGACGGGACCGTGCTGCTGTGGGAACTCACCCCTTAGCTCACTACAGCCATCCACGCGTGTATCAAGGGCGATCTCACTCAAAACTCATAAATATCCTCACGCCGCTTCGCAACCTTGTGTCGGACAAGTGTTTGTAGGTCTTCTGGCATTCGCGCAAAGGTTTCAGGAAAAACGGGTTGGTGTCCACCTTCGCGCATCAGATTCCACCAGGCAGGATAATATGCAATGTTCAATGCCATCCGATGTTCGTCGTCGGTTGTGTTTGCGCCTTGTCCATGCCATGCCCCACCGTGCCACAATAGTACAGAGCCGCGACGTCCGCAGACAGACACCGGATGACTTTCTGCAATATCGGATTGTGTTGGTCTCCGGCGTGCGCGATGGCTAAACGGCACTACAAGAGTCGCTCCATTTTCAACGGTAAAATCTGTTATCATCCAGATTGAATTGATCATCCACGGTGTTTCGGGCAAGCATGATGGCAGATCATGTGTCGAATCGGTGTGTATACCACCTTGGGGTGCCCGTGGTTTGACCCACTTTGTGCAAGCCTCACCCAACCGTGCACTATCACCGAGAAAATGACGGACCACTTGTAGCACTTGTGGATGTGCAATGCATTCCCAACACATATCATCAAAGTTGATCACACCAAAAAGCGTTTGATACAGTTCAGCGTTTGGATCTTGAAAAGTTTCACGATTTGCGGGGTCTTGATGAAGCTGGAAGTATTTCTCCGCCATCGCATCTGCTTTTTCTGCGGGGATCGCATCCTCAATCAGACAATAGCCATAAGTTTCAAGATGTTCTATTGTATCTGGTTGCTGCATTTGTTTAAACTCCTACATCATTGAAAAAATCAATCGTTTATCCGGTGAGGTTTTTAACGGAGCTACCTTTCTCGATCAGAAATAAGGAGATCAAACGAATTACTCTGCCATCCACCTTCCAAAACGATATTATCCTTCGTTTCGCGCAACCGCTTGACCATACGTTCTTTCATGCGTCGCAATACGTGCTTATAGCCGAGATGTGTAGCAAGATTATGGAGTTCATGTGGGTCACTCTGCATATCGTAGAGTTCGTCTTCACTATATGGATTATAGACGTATTTCCAAGAATCAGTGCGTACCATCCGCACTGTTGCCAGTGTTGGTTCGTACCCATGAAATTCGGCGAAAACGTCATCTGGCCAATCTGTTACGTTTTCACCTTTGAGGAGCGGCACAATAGACCTTCCATCAAGATTGTTGGGCATTTCTGCACCACCGATTTCCAAAAATGTCGGCATCAGGTCAACAAGGTTCACAAATTCATCGCAAGTCGTTCCATGAGATGTCACTCCTGGCCATCGTATCACAAGCGGAATGTGATGTGTTTCTTCATACATGTGAAATCCTTTGTTGAAAAGTCGATGGCTACCGAGCATATCGCCGTGGTCAGTTGAAAAGATGATGATAGTGTTATCTGCTAAACCGCTCTGTTCAAGGCAATCGAAAATCCGTTGAACTTGGTCATCAATAAAGGTGCAAAATCCCCAATACGCTGCGATGACTTTCTGCCAGTCAGACCAAGTTAAATGACTCGCGTTCCAGCGAAGCATTTCTTTTTGTTGGATAAGAGGTTTGTTTATGAACTGTTCATCAAAGTTTCCCCAACGTTCCACAGAATCTGGGTCGTACATCGTGTCGTAGGGTTCTGGCACAGCATAAGGGAAGTGCGGACCGAAGAAATTAGCGGCAATCATAAAAGGTTGCTCGGAATTGGTATATCCATTGATTAATTCTATCGTTTTATCAGCAGTCCATGCTTCCATAGTTCGTTCTACAGGGAGTGGAAGTCTGCCATAGAACGGCGCCTCTCCACCCCATTCAAAAGGTTGCACCGCATCCCTGTCAATCCTAAAATCAATTCCATCATCACGAAGCCATTGATGCCACTCGCTGTACGGATGCCACTTATCGTAACCCCAGAACTCAGTATCGCCTTGTTTGGCAAGATGCCATTTGCCGACACAAGCCACGTTGTATCCAGCCGCTTTAAGTAATTGTGGATATGCAGGTTTGTCGAGAATCTGATCTGAGAACACCGCATTAAAATTACCCATGTTTGATAGTTGCCCATGATTGTGGGGATATAATCCTGTAAGTAGCGAACCGCGTGCAGGTGAACAGAGCGCTATCGGTGTATAGGCTTTTGTAAAACGCATGCCTGTTGATGCTATATTGTCTACTGCAGGTGTTTGGCAAACTGGGGCACCGTTGCAGCCTAATGAATCAAAACGTTGTTGATCAGTGAGTAAAAATAAGATATTAGGGGATTGTGACATATTTCTTCCTCTTAATCAATTAATGAGATTTTCGGGATTTAATGCTTCCAATTCTGGACGGACAAATCGTCCGTCTTTACGGATAAGATTTCCATCAAAATACATTTCACCGCCGCCATATTCTGGTGTTTGAATCATCACCATAT
>JAPPMR010000570.1 GCA_028818995.1 Candidatus Poribacteria bacterium
AATACGGCGACATCACCCTCCCATTTCTGGTGCTACGCCGATTGGACTGCATCTTGGACGAGGACGGACGAAAAGAGAAAGCCATCAATATCTACAATGAATTCAAGGATAAGGTCCCCGAAGAAGCATTACCACCGATTATCACAGATAAGATAAACACCAACTTCTATAACATCTCCAAATACGACCTCTCTCGACTGACAGAAGACCCGACCAACATCCGCCTCAATTTTGAGAATTACCGCAACGGTTTCAGTCAGGATGTGCGCGACATCATTGATAACTTCGATCTGGATCGGTTCATCGAACGGTTGCACAAAAACAATCGGCTGTTCCGATTCTGTGATAAGTTTACCGAGGTTGATTTGCACCCGAATGAAGTAGATAACCACACGATGGGACAAGTCTTTGAGGAGTTGCTCCGCCAACCGGATCCCAAGCTACGAGACCATGAGCGCGTTCCACTCACAGAAAATATCGAAGATTACTACCAACGCGAAGTGAAACCGCACGTGCCGGACAGTTGGATAGACAGAAAGAAGGATAAGGTAGGCTACGAAATCAACTTCAATCGGTATTTCTACCAATACACGCCGCTGCGCTCGTTGAAAGAAATCGCGGACGAATTGTTGGCACTGGAGCGAAAAAGTGAAGGATTGCTGAATGAGGTTTTAGAGTTATAATTTACTGGATAAAAAGTAGACAATGTGGTATAATATGGCATAATATCTACTATACTGGCAAGATGCCTGAAGGTAAATTGTGCTTATTTTAATGGGATCTATTCGTTTCAATATTTCCAGAGATAAACGGAGGAAATTATGGCGATAAGTGCTGTTCAAACATACCTGAGCCCAGAAGAATACATCACTTTAGAACGTAAAGCAAAACCCGACGCGAACACAGTCAGAAACGAATACATCCACGGTGAAATTATCGCTATGTCCGGTGCAAGTTTTACACATAATCTTATTAAAGGGAATATCTTTGTTCAACTCCACAATCGCTTGATAGAAAGCAGTTGTGTCGTTTTTGCGAATGAAATGCGTGTCGGTATCCCTTCAGCAAAATCCTACTTTTATCCTGATGTAGGTGTCGTTTGTGATGAACCCCGTTTTGAGGACGAGGTTTTTGACACACTCCTGAACCCGATTGTTATTGTGGAGGTACTCTCTCCGAGTACCGAGGGCTATGACAGAGGTGAAAAGTTCTCGCGCTACCGACAGATCGATACCTTGAAAGAATATATCCTTGTTTCACAAGATAGCGTGAACGTTGAACGTTTTCTGCGAAAGCGTGATGACTGGAGTTACACTTTCTTTCAAAGACTTGAGCAGCACCTTCCGCTAACTTCTCTGCAGTGCGAATTACCCTTGCAGGAAATATATGGGCGCGTCACATTTCCTGAAGCGTCTGAAGGCGCAAACTAAAAGTTTACGCTAAAAAAAACTAAATGCCTCTGACTCGCTCAGCAGAGAGTCTTGAATATGGAGACAGGGATATAGTGATGGAACGATTTAGAACGTGGCATGAAATTTTAATGGAACGTCTTTCTGATCCAGAAGATGTTATCGGCTACCTTGAAGTTTCTCTTGAAGAATATTTAGATGATGGCGACAAGGCATTTTTTCTAAAGGGAATAAAGAACGTCATAGAAGCACAAGGTGGGATTCTTAGCGTTTCAGAACACGTAGGCATTGATCCAAGGTTTCTTTCAGACGCTGTAAACAATGGATCCATGCCACCTTTTCATATCCTTAGTTCAATTTTCACCTCTTTTGGAGCGGAGGCTCCCATTAATCTACCGTCGAAAATGGTATCTGAACAAGCTGCAGCGAAAAATTTTACTGAAAGGCAATTACAGAATATTAAATACTGGACAGGGCTATGTGAGCATTTAGACCGGCGAGACAGCTGTCTACAACGACCAACGGCTAATGCGTCTCATTACCAAGATTTGCAGATTGGCATAAAGGGTTTTTCGTTAAGAGCAAGGCAGACTATTAAACATAAGGAAATCAGTGCTTCGTTGGTCATGAGGGGTGCGAATGCAATAGGTCACTTCTACACTTTAAGGGTGCAGGAAGAAGAAATTGAGAAAGACTTTGGTGACAAATTGGAATGGTGGGCAAAAGCAAAATCTGAGAAACGCGTGGCTTTCAGAAATCAAGAGGCGGATCCTACCGATGAGAAAGATTGGCATAATCAACACGAATGGTTGGTTGATACGCTTGAAAAATTCTATGCGATATTTCGTCCTCGACTTGAAAAATTAATGGTGGGGGTTTAGGTCTGAGCGTTCAGCGATCAATTGAAACGCAAATCTTACATAGTAGTGCTATCACGTCTGGATACATTGGCACCAGCGCATACGGCGCAACATCGTATTGCCTTATTGTTTCTGTGCCATCTGATATTGTTTTGGTACCGGGAGGCAGAACGAGAAGCCTTAATGAGATTCGTTCAAGTGCATACGGATGATGTGGAGGTAAATAATATGATAAAATCAACAGCAGAAACGCTTTTTGAAAAAGGCTTTGAGCAAGGCTTTGCAATAGGCTTTGAGGAAGGCAGAATAATAGGGAAAACAAAAGTTATTCAGCAAGACATTACAAAAAATATTGCAAAAATTGTTGAACAGGGCATCGCAATAGGTATTGAGCAAGACATTGCAAAAGACATTGAAAACGTTGTTCAGCAAGCCAAAGTGAAAATTATTCAGAAGGGCATTGCAAAAGACATTGAAAACGTTATTCAGCAAGCTAAAGCAATAGGTATTGAGCAAGACATTGCAAAAGACACTGATAAAACTATTGAACAGGGCATTGTAATAGGTATTGAGCAGGGCATCGCAAAAGTTATTGAGCAAGCCAAAGTCGAGATATATCGTGCTTGGCAAGCAGATTGGGAAAAACGAAGACAGGCAGCAGCAGAAAAAGGACTTCCCTTTAACGACCCGCCGCCACCAAATTCAAATAATAACGACTCTCAAGAATCAATACCTTCGCCAAAAATGGACAATCCTTCATAACTACAAAACACAATCATAAGCGTCGATTTTGGAAATAACAACCGCCTCGCTCCCAGACCCGGTAGATTCGGTTTTGCGGTGTACTCACCCCGGGGAATGCCTATAAGGAACCTTCATACCGTTGATTCATGCGATCTGCATTCCTAACCGAACTGGATACTACGCGGCAACCTTATTGACACTATGGTTCGGTTTCCTAACACCACCGTATCCTGAAACAGACGTGAAAACCGGCATTTTCTTAAAACCGAATCGCTCTGTGGCGAATTCATCATTTACTTGGTAAGCAGTAGAAAGTGTGGTATAATATCTCAAGGTTAAAAATTTTTAATCTTGATCAGCCTTTTCAGAGGTGAGGAGACTATAAAATGTGTGTTGAACGTTTAACGATAGCAGAAATGGAGCGGAAATATCCAAATGAGTGGTTGTTTATTATTGAACCTAAAACTCGTGAGAATACGACTCACCTCGTCTCTGGAATAGTTCAAGGGCATAGCAAATCGCGCAATGATGTATATGAGGCATCAAGAAAATTCAAGGGCGACGCAGCTATAAGGTGGACGGGTGATGATACATCTCAAGAACAAAGACCTAAAATGCCTTTATATAGACCAAGAAATCTAAATTAGCGGACAAAGTAAAAGGAGGCTAAAAATGGCACGAATAGGACCGATGAATGTCACCGACGGTAACAAGACGTACCAATTTGTTGTTTACGATTTAGAGGGACCAGAATACAATGCGCCAGGGGTCTATATATTTTCAAAAGGCAGCCCTAATGCGCAAGGTGGAAACAATCACCAATTTTTATACATTGGTCAAACAGACGGTCTTAGAGATAGATTGGGGCCAGGTCATCATAAATGGAATGAAGCACTCAGTCATGGAATGAACTATATTTCTGTCTATGTACCTTACCCAATCGAGTCACGCTCTAATATTGAGAGGATTTTAGTTCAGCATTTTAAACCACCTCTCAACGACCGGTTAATACGATAAAGAATACCCTTTAGGAGAATTAGGAGAGCATTCCGCAAATGTAAAAGGAAAGATAAATTATGAATAGCGAAAGAGAAAATTATGAAAAAGCCATAGGTAATCTGATTAAAATTATGGCATCAGAAACAAAAGGTCAGGACCTTGTTGATAACTATGTACGCTTTTTAAAAAAAGAATATCCACGATTGGCAATTTCTTATCAACAACGATTGGAAGCCAATCCTACGGGTGGAAGAGCTGAAGCAGTAACGTTTCATTTTTTAAAAACCTGCGTTGATGAGGTAAAAATAAATGAGCATCCAAGGGACGGAGGGACGGATTTTCTGTGTAAAACTGCGGATTCTGAATTTATTGCCGAAGTTACCAGTATAACGACTGATACCGTAACGAAGAAATCTGGATTAAAAGACGATCTTACCGAAGGAACTACTGTTCAGACTTTTTCTCCAATTACTCAGAAGTTATGTGACACCGTGAATAGTAAGGAATCCCAGATGTCAAAATATAATTATCCTGGCATTCTGGTAATTGCATCAGATCATCCTTTAGCCGATACCCTTTTTGATCCTTTTGACGCTCAACGCTTACTCGTGGGAGATATGAAGATCGGATTTTCAATTGCTACCATGAGACAAGAGATGCAAGAGAGAAGTACCACAAATGTAACGGAATTAAAATATAGTTGCTTTCTGCAAGTGAATCAAGATTGGGACGTTTGTAACCGCAGCATTTCGGCAGTCTTACTATTCCATATATCAGGAGCTAGTAGTGCTTCAATATTGAGTTTATGAGTTAAATTAGGTTCGTAGTAGGGCAATTCATTGCCCGTTATTGGCTCGTGGACGTGCGATAAATCGCACTACTACGAACCTGACCTCAAACTCAAAGTTGAAAGAATACTAGTACAGCACAGGTATTCAATGAGCGCGGAGAAGGGGTTATTCTGCGAGGCGGTACAGCACAAATCTCGAAGGACGACAAGCAAATTCACTTATCTGCCGAGGACGCTCATAACTTGCTCAAAAATGCTTTGCAGATTTATCAGAAGGAACACAAGAATTTTCCAGCGCGGGTGGTTATTCATAAGAGTTCAAAACACAACACTGATGAAATTACCGGTTTCGAGAAAGCCTTGCAAGATTGCTCTATTGAACTTGAGTTAGCAGATTTTGTAAGTGTAACAGACTCCAGTACACGGTTATTTCGTGGCAATCGTTACCCACCGCTACGTGGGACTTTTTTTGACTTGGAAGGAGAATCTTTTGGGCTTTACACGAAGGGGAGTGTAGATTTTTTTTCTACCTACCCAGGAATGTATGTGCCAAGTCCCTTAGGGTTTCGCTGTGATCAGGTTGCTGCAACGCCTCGTTATCTTGCTCAAGAGATTTTGGGATTGACAAAAATGAATTGGAATAATGCACAGTTTGACGGTAGAGAGCCAATTACGCTTCGTTGTACCCGTCAAGTAGGGCAAATACTTAAGTACTTTGGTGCAAATGATAATTATCAACCGTATTATCGATTTTATATGTAAATCATTCTACTCCACGCTGTTACTTGAACGGGAAAGTGAGGGGTTATCGAACAAAGGGTTGGGATTATGAAACGTTATCCTCAATATAAAGAGAGTGGTCTGGAATGGATTGAGGAAATACCGGCACATTGGGAAACCAAGGCGGTTTGGATGATGTTTCGTTTGGGGAGAGGCCGTGTGATCAGTAACGAAGAGATAGGTACTAACCCTGGGCAATATCCCGTTTATTCATCACAAACGGAAAATGAAGGAATCATGGGTTATATTGATACTTATGATTTTGACGGGAACTATATAACATGGACAACAGACGGTGCCAAGGCAGGAACTGTGTTCTACAGAACAGGACAATTCAATTGTACCAACGTATGTGGAACTCTCTCACCGAAAAACCAAGATTTAGATTTAAGATTTTTTCGCCATGCCCTCAACATAGTTACTTCTCAGTTTGTTAGATATGACATCAACCCGAAACTTATGAATAATGTCATGGCGCAAATTCGGGTTCAGGTGCCTTCGGAAACAGAACAAATCCAAATCGCCAACTTCCTCGACCGCAAAACCGAACAGATTGACGAGCTCATCCGCATCAAAGAACGACAGATAGAACTGCTGCAAGAACAACGCACCACACTCATAAATCAGGCAGTGACAAAGGGACTTGACCCGAATGTGGAGATGAAACC
>JAPPMR010000675.1 GCA_028818995.1 Candidatus Poribacteria bacterium
AGCGGGGCTGAAGAGGGTTTTCCATGTTTAGAAAATTGCTTAAGTTGACACCTATAGGTAGAGCGAAGCGAAACCCGACAATCTTAGTGTTACAGTGCGATCATGTCGGGTTTCGCAAATCAACGCTATGAATGCCATAAAGGCATTCATAGCGTTGATTTGGACCTACAATATAAACTCACAGTAAAACCTATTAACCGATTATTCTTAAAACTGAATAACCTTGTAGACCGGTATTGGATTATTGATTTTCGCATCTACGATAAGCAAGGTGATAACAAATCCAAGTTAGATCAGGCTTGTGATATGCTTGATGTTTTAGTGAACTCCCGCCCTGTTGCTTTTAGCACAGTATTGATGGATAGTTGGTATGCCAGCAAAGCGTTTATGTTATTCATTGAAAGTCTCGGTAAAAAGTATTATTGTCCACTCAAGAGAAATAGGCTCGTTGATGATTCTAACGACACAAAGCCATACCAACGCATTGACAGCTTAGAGTGGAGCGACACAGAACAGCAGTCAGGTAAACGCGTGAAGATCAACAAGTTTCCGAAAAATCATAAGGTGAAAGTGTTCCGGGTGGTGTCTAACAGACGCACGGACTATGTTGCTACAAATGCCCATAACCAATCGGAGGTGTCTGCTGTGCGACAGGTGTGTAGCGCACGCTGGAAGATTGAAGAATTTCACCGTGAAACGAAACAACTCACAGGGACAGAAAAATGCCAATGCCGTTTACCCCGTATTGTTAGAAACCACATCACTTGTGCTGTTTTAGTATGGATTTATCTAATGCAAAAAGCTTATGAAACTGGGCAAACGCTTTATCAAGTCAAAAACGGAATGTTTTCTGATTTTCTACGCCAACAACTAAAATCACCTACTTTGAAAATGGATATTGCGTAAGTCCTAACTAAATGACTTCGCTCAGTTTCGGATGATTTTTGAAGATATTTACAAGATTCATCACTAACTTTTCAGGATCATGGCGAATAACGTTCATCTGCTCTCCACCTAACCATGTTCCGATTTCGGTAACAACCATGTCTCTGATTAAATCTGCTTCAACAACGGTAATGCCTTCCTCTTCAAGTCTCTCCTGCTCGCGGTTATAGGAAACCTGTACTTTTGAAGCGTCAGCAACTTGCATTGTTTCAACAGAAAGCGTTGAAATATCTTTTGCCAAGTCAAGCACCTCCTCCAGATGTTCGGTATCCTCAGCCAGTTTTGAAAGCCCTTCGTCAGACAAAGAACGAATTCGGGTAAGTTGTGAAACCAATTCATTTCGGACATACCCCTGCATGATTTCTTGTGGTGCTGGTTGATTATTAACTAAGACATAATCAATAGGTATTTTTGCGTGGTCAAGGATGGCATTGACATGGTCAGTGACTGCGTAACCATCGGTTTCACCGGGTTGTGTCATCACATTACACACGTATACTTTAACAGCGTTTGAACGTTGAATTGCTTCAACAATACCCCTTATTACGAGATTCGGCATGATGCTGGTGTAAAGGCTGCCTGGGCCGATGATTATTACATCTGCATTAACAAGTGCCTCCATTGCTGTTTCGTGTGCTTGGCATTCATAAACTTCGTCTGAGGCATGATGTGTTTTGCCGTTCTCACGCGGTTCAAAAAAGACGCGTTTAATCGGTTCTCGGTTCTCGCGTATCGGAATGGTTGATTCACCTCGAACGATCTCACCGTTTGCAAGTTCAGCGCAGAGAACGGTGTAATCCAAGGTGACAGGGATAATTTGTCCACGCACAGCAAGTAGACGTGATGCCGCCTGGATTGCTTTTGGAAAATTACCTTTGAATTGTTCTGTCAAAGCAGTTAATAATAAATTTCCAATTGTATGTCCACCAAGGTCGCCATTACTGGAAAAACGGTATTCCCAAAGTCCCGCAAGTTCGTCTGCATCGGACAACGTCCATAATAGTCTACGGATATCGCCTGGCGGAAGCACATCAAATTCTTCTATAAGACGTCCTGAACTGCCACCGTCGTCAGAAACAGTAACGATCGCTGCCAAACTATCCAGATCAATAATTTTTCTGTTATCTGTTTCCAGATTAGCATAGTACTTGATCCCGCTGAGCAGCGCGGATAATCCACTTCCACCGCCAATGCAGGCAATTTTCAAAGACATAATTTCTCCAAACCACCGAGATGGCGGTTAGTATTTCTTTATAGTAAACTTAGCCACAAAAACGACTGTCGTTCAATTCTCAAGACAGAAAATGAAAGATTTTCAGCGTCAAAAATATAGGACTCGTTTTGTCATAAATAACGCATCTAAAGGTTTATCTGTTTCATTAACATTTTCAAGTTTTCAAGAGTTTCATCACAAAGTACTTCTGCTTCCATTACCGTCGGAGCTTCACTGAAAACACGAATCACAGGTTCCGTTCCGGATTTACGGATGTTTACCCATCGATCATCCCAAACGCGCTTGATGCCATCTGTTAACTCAAGAACTGGTCCGGATTGGGCAGTTGATGCACTCTCTTTCTCATACGATTTTAAAGCACGTTCAACGAGTTGTGTTGCAACCTCTTGTGATGGGATCTCCAGTTTTTTTCGGCACATCTCGTAGTGTGGTATGGCTTCAACATGTGCTGTCGCTGTGGTCTTGGATTCGGCAAGATATTGAACAATTGCTGCGATAGAGGCAATACCATCTGTAGTATAGTTAATAGAGGGATAGATAACACCGCCTGTACCTTCACCTCCGATAACAGCGTTGACTTCATGCATTTTCTCAACCACCCATCCCACACCGACTTTCGTGCGATGTAGTGTCACACCGTGCTTTGCAGCAATATCGTCCATCATTCGGCTTGTTGATACTGTGACGACTATATCTCCTTTTGTTTTACTCAAAATAAAATCTGCTACGAAAGCGAGGGTCCACTCACCGATCAATGCTATGCCGCCATCCGTAACAACCACAACTCGATCCGCATCGCCATCATGGGCGAATCCTATATCTGCACGTGTTTCACGCACCTTTTCACACAACTCACCTAAAGCATCAGGTGTAGGTTCTGCGGGGCGACGGAAATCACCGTCTGGCTCGCAATTAATTTCCACTACCTGACAACCGAGTTCTTGTAAGAGGTTTGGACTAATTACGCATCCGGCACCGTTACCACAATCAAGTGCTATTTTAAGTTTGGCATTTCGGATTAAATCTACGTCAAGCCACGGTGAACTGAGAATTTGCTTAAGATGATGATTGGTAGCATCTTCGTATTCTTCAAGTGTCCCTTGCTTGTCCCACGGTGCTAAGATAAAATCTTCAGTTTCATAGATTCGTGTCAACTCATTACGTTCAATCTGTGTGAGCAGCTTTCCAGATTCAGATGCAAATTCTATGCCGTTCCATTCTACAGGGTTATGACTTGCTGTGATGGTAATACTGCCTTGTGCACCGAGCGTTTTCGCCATCAAAAGGACAGTCGGTGTAGGACACAAACCGACATCAATAACGTGACATCCTGTAGCAAAAAGTCCAGCAAGTACTGCATACCGAATCATCGGGCTTGAGGTGCGAGTATCTCGCCCTATTACCACAGTTTTACCGCCTACAAATGTCCCAAATGCAAGTGCAAAACGGGTAATGGTACGCGCATCAAGCGAAATACCGACCTGTCCGCGAACTCCTGAAACGCTTATGATTGGGTCTTTTGTTTTTGTCATGAAGTTTCTCTGCGGTAATAGTCAAACCTTTGCTATGGTGAAATATGGAAATAATTGGACACCTCACCTGTAGGAGCGATCTCCGAATCGCGACTAATGCGACTCTTAGTCGGGAATCGGAGTTCCCTCCTACAGATAAATGCGTCTAATTAATTCAATGATCTACCAAATAGAGTTAAACTTTGCGGGTCTACACATTTGCCATGTCAATAAAAAACAGCATCCACCTATCAAAAGTTGCCAGAAAGTGGTAACATACCAAGATGGATACGAAAAATCATAAGATGTAATCGGTGTTCGTTCATAGAGCAAGGGTGTTCTAAAAATGTCCATTCCGTCAATGATATTACATACAGCAATCAGCGGGTTCAGGTGAAGAACCGGCGAAATAACGGGTTGTAGGTTATTGATATATCGACCTAAAGGCATGAGTAAAAACGCGCTACCAATTAAAATGCATAGCAAAAAATAAGTTAGTCCTGTTCCAAAAATGTTGTCCCGCAACACATACGCGCCCAACATACCAACTGCTCCTGTCGAAAAACTATAAAGTCCCAACACCACCAACATTTTCGATGCTTTTCCGATTGACATGTCGCAGGCAAAAAGCGCGAAACCTGTTGATAAAAATATCCAACATAACAGAGGAATCTGGCTGATGGCGAGTCCTATCAACAAGCGTTTACCAAAAGAGATGGGAGAAAGTGATAATAACTGTGCGGAAGAACCGCCTCTACTTTCAGATTGGACACTTATTGCTGCCAAATATGGAGCTACCAAAAGCACAACGAATGTCTGGGCAAGTGCAAAACACTCCGCAGATGAACCGAGTTTTGCTTGCGTCAGCAATTGGTATAGAAGCCACTGCAGAAAACTTGCAATACCAATACGAACAAAAAATGTCTTCTTTTGGTAAAGTTTATCCCCAATCACAGTATTCATGATTGCTACCTATAACTACACTTATTCTTCTTCAAACTCACGTCGAATCTGCATAATTGTCTCGGCAATGGAAACAAGATTCGGATTAATAATCAATGCCTGTTTATAAGCGTCAACTGCCGCATCAATTTTACCTAATCTAAGATAAACATGTCCTATGCCTGCGAGTGCCCCAAAATGGTGTGGATTGAGCTTAATTGTTTGTTTACAATCTTCGAGTGAATTTGTCCATTCTTCCAGCATAAAGTAGGCAATCGCGCGTTGATTATATCCTTCAGCAAAATTTGGAGAAGCTTCAACTACTGCGGTAAAATGTTGAACTGCCTCTGAAAAATTCTCATTTTTAAGAGATCTTTTACCTGCGTTGAGCATTTTGTCAACGGATTCATCTCCTGAGCGGGACCATACGTTCCATAACGCGATTTCACTGTTAAGACAAGCGCGAAGGTCGCTATTCTTAAGGTTTTCCACTAATGCAGGCACTGCTTCCATACTCCCTATCAATCCGAGCGCAGTAGCCGCTGCACGTCCCACAAATGGGTCCTCACTTTGAAGATAGTTCACCAGATCGTCTTCAGGATATTTTGATGTTAGAAGCTCTTTGAGACTTTCCTCATCTGCTGCGTTTTTGAACATTTGTACCGCTAATTCCGAAAATCCGTTACGCGCTTGCATGGTTAGCCCTCCTTATCTAAAATTGATTATAGCACATCTTTTTTGAAAATAACAATTCAAAACTTTATAGGAAAATGACCAGAGGCATTCAATTCTCCAGTAATTTCACATTTTATCATAAGTCTTTTCTTGTAGGAGCGATCTCCGAATCGCGACTAACCACATTGATAGTTGGGAATCCAAATCAACGGTATGAATCATGGAGCATGCCACAGGCGCATGCTTCTTTAGGCATTCCCCGGAGTTCCCTCCTACAATATAATTAATTGGGAGAAACTCGACAATTGAATGGCTCTCGGAAAATGACCCCAGTACTTGTCAAAAAGTCCCTTTTCAACTACAATGTGTGTGTGTACACCTTAGAACCTCTTTCACATCAAAATGTTAACGAATGGGATTCTGTTATCCAACAATGCTTGAACAGCACTGCTTTTCAAGGGTCTGTATGGCGAGATGCCCTCGCAAATTCCTTCAAGCAACTTGATCCTGTATATTTACTTATCAAACAGGACGAGACGGTGATTGGGGGAGTGCCTGCTTTTGTATTTCAACCGATACCGACTATCCGATTATGGTATTCTATGCCGTGGAATCTGTTTGGTGGTCCGCAGATAATTAATACCGTACAAGTGAATCCAGAAGATTTGGTTTCAACAGTTGAAACCTACCTTAAAACCACATCAACTGAAAAAGGATGGTGCGAACTGTATTGGACGCTTTCACCTGAGGACACCATAAAATATGGGGATTTCCTAACAAGAACTGGGTATGAACGAACAGAACGGTTTACACATATTCTTAAGACAAACGGAGATGTTGATTCTCTTTGGCACGCCTACAATAAACGGGTCCGGGGTGCTGTGAGGAAAGCACAAAAATCGGGTGTGGTGGTTACCGATACCGAAAGTT
>JAPPMR010000814.1 GCA_028818995.1 Candidatus Poribacteria bacterium
AAACTTGGTTCTTCTACGTTTGAAGCATGGATTAAAACTGATTACAAAGACGCTTGGACAACAATTTGCAAAACTATAGGCAGTGACTGCCATAATCTGGGAACTATGATTTGGGGAATAGATATTAACAGAAGGACGGCTGATTTTGAGGAACTTAAGCAAGATCCTTTGGGTGCTCGGATTATTTTTGCAGAGGATTTCATTCAACTTTATGTAGCATCTCTTTTCAAGAATAAAGCGGGGTGTAGACTTTCCTTTCTTAAAGGCGAATTTCCGATTTCAGATGGCGAATGGCATCACCTTGTCTATACGACTAAACCTGTAGATAAAAACGGTGCAGAACAGACGGAACGCGCGCTTTTTATAGATGGAACACTGAATCGGATTTCAGAGTTTAATCCACAACTTCCGAACACTCAGGAAAAATATGTGCCATTCTCTGACCCTGTGTATCTTGGCGCAGGAAATAATCGTGGTAGAGCAGAAGGCTTTTTCAACGGTATTATTGATGAAGTCCGCATTTATGATCGCCCCCTAACTGAAGCGGAAATCATGCACAATTATCAATCTAAAACAGGCCTCCCTGTTGAACATAAAGACAAGTTACCAACTGTTTGGGGCGCACTAAAGAAAAGGTAATTCCCATCCTATTCTATGGTTGCTGCTCACCTTCCCTCTTAATCTCAGATATAAGGCAGGTTGCCTCCGCTGCATCTACCTTTCCTACCAAAGAGTTAAAACCTCTCTACCTCAGAGCCATTTATAGTAAAATCCATAATTACCTTTACATTAGCGAGGTTAGGAAACCTCGCCAGCGGTGATGGTGTAGGGATTGTTGTTCATTGAAATGTGAACATATTTTCGGATTTTACTATAATTCTCCAATAGTTTCTACCTTCTTTCAATGGTCTCTTCTTGTAGGAGCGACCTCCTGGTCGCGACATGCGAAATCTGAAGAATAATCCAAAAACTGAATAGTTCTGTCTCTATCCAAATTTATATTGCCTAAAATAATCAAAAATGTTATGATTGATGTCAAACATAACATGTAAATGGGCAACCTCCATTCATATTTTTAAGGAGTATAACCATGAAAAAACTTCTCTATTTCTTTATATTTACAGCGGTTATTGCTTTGCTATCTTTCAACACCGCTGCCGATACTATCGTAACTGATGGTCTGGTGAGTTATTGGACGTTTGACGAACAGGATATTACAGATAAAACAGTTAAAGATGTCTGGGGTAAAAACAGTGGGACAATCGTTGGAGATCCAAAAGTAGTTGCCGGAAAGGTAGGTGATGCTCTGGAATTTGACGGTTCTGATGATTATGTTAACCTAACAAACCTTGGCGATTTCGGCAGTAAAGTCGGCACATCAACATTTGAGGCATGGGTCAAAACAGACTTCAAGAAAGATTGGACCTCCCTCTTCAAAGTGCTTGATGATGGTTGCAATATGGCATGGGCAATTGATGTCAACCGAAGCGCAAAAGCCGGATTTCCGCTCGCAGAGGATATTGTTCACTATTATGTTCGACAGAAATCTGCAGCGGGGTGCAATCACATTGCCGTTGAAATTGAGTTTGCACTTTCGGATGGGAAGTGGCATCATGTCATTTTTATAATAGAAGATGCGGGAGAAGCAAAACTCAGTATCTATATGGACGGTCAACCACAAGAAGTAATTGTTGGTGGAAAAAAGAATTTGGATACCTTTGTTCCATTTGTGCGTCCTGTCTATATAGGTGCAGCAAATAATCGTGGTAAGGTAGAAAGACATTTTCCCGGTGTGATTGATGAAGTCCGTATTTACGACCGCGCACTCACCGCAGCAGAAGTGACTCAGAATTTTGAATCTAAAGTTGGTCTCAGTGTTGAACCTACTAATAAATTATCAATCATGTGGGGTACTTTGAAAACAAGATTTTAGACAAGCTTACATTCGTTGGCATTACCAGATACACCTGGTCAATTCATTTTATCTTAGAGGCGCAACTTAAACATTAAGACATCACAGTCGTCTTAATTTCACATAATCACATAATAAATGGATAGGGGGAATAATACTTTGCATAAATGCATACCGATATATTATCGGATTTTTTTCTTTTTTCTTTTAATCGTTACGCCTGTGTTAGTCTATGCCGACGATTGGCCAAGTTGGCGAGGACCTAATCAGGATGGCACATCTGCAGAAACTGGACTAATATCTAACTGGTCAGTTGACGGAGAAAACCTGCTCTGGCAGGCAGATTTTATAGGACGGTCCACACCAATTGTGCTCAACGATAGAGTCTACGTCCTCGGACGTGTCGGCAAGGATATAACCGAACAGGAACGCATTGCTTGTTTTGATGCGAAAACCGGTGATCTGTTATGGAATCATCAATTTAACGTATTTCATACGACTATTACCTTCAACCGTGTCGGTTGGACAAATCCTGTCGGGGATACAGAAACCGGTAATATCTACATACATGGCGTTCAGGGACTTTTTATTTGCTATGATAAAGATGGAAATATTGTGTGGTCACGTTCACTCACAGAGGAATATGGACGAATTTCAGGCTACGGTGGACGCGTTCACACGCCAGTTATTGCTGGCAATCTTGTGGTTATAAGTTATCTGAATGTGGGATGGGGAAATCAATCTATCCCAAGGCACCGCTACTTTGCATTTGACAAACGGAATGGTGATCTGATTTGGGTATCTACACCCGGCGGCAGACCACTTGATACAACCTATTCCACGCCAGTTGTCACTGAAATCAATGGACAAGCACTTATTATCGGAGGTAATGCTGATGGAGGCATTTACGCTATGAAACAGACCACTGGTGAGATGGTGTGGGGTTTCAAACTGAGTAAGCGCGGTATCAATACCTCTGTCCTTGTGGCTGGCACAAAGGTTTACGCTTCCCATAGCGAAGAAAATTTTGACACTACTGCGATGGGACGTGTCGTCTGTATTGATGCGACTGGTACCGGAGATGTTACCGCTACCCATGAGGTATGGCGATATGATGGAGTCGGAGTTGGTTATGCTTCACCTACACTCAAAAACGGGCAACTCTATGTTGTTGACAACTCAGCGAATATTCACTGTCTAAATGCAGAAACAGGAAAAGTCTTATGGCAGCATAGCATAGGTACCGTTGGAAAAGGGTCGCCTGTCTGGGCTGATGGAAAATTGTATGTTACTGAAGTCAACGGTAAATTCCATATCCTTCAACCCGGTACGGATGACTGTGAGTCGCTCAGTGTCCAAGAAATAAGTCGAGAAGAAGATGATCACTATGTTGAAATCTTCGGTTCACCTGCTATTGCTGATGGACGAATCTATTTCACCACTGAAGAACGACTCTACTGTGTAGGGAGGAAATAATGAAGAAAATTTGTTTTATAGCAAGATGGAAAGTTTCTGTTTTTGTACAATATACGCTTTTTGCAAGTCTGATAATCTGCCTCTTTGCTGTCGGATGTGCTACCAAAGAGATTGAAACTCCAATGATGAGCACTGACCCTGCAGTTGCACTCCTGCTTACTCCTGCCAAAACGATTACATCAGGTGAACCTATTGCACTCAAAGTCATAGGTTTTGATGCAAATGGAAAACAGGCAAGTGCAGTCGGCACAATTGAATGGTCTCTCACAGGTTTAACTGGAACACTTGAGAACAACCAATTCACGCCTGATAATAGTGCTGGTCCGCATGCAGGCACAGTCACGGCACAATCTGGCGAGTTAAAAGCAACTGCTCGAATTCGAGTTATCCCACCGCTACCGTGGACAGAAGATTTTGAAAATGTTGAACTTGAAAAAGCACCTTCACATTGGATTGCCGCTACAAACAAGTATTTTGTTCGTGAAAAAGATGGAAACAAGGTTTTAGTCAAGACACCTGTTCAACGTGGTTTGAACAAGTCAAACGTCTACATCGGCCCTCCAACAATGAAAGACTATCAGATTCAAGTTGACCTGTTGGGGACGAGATATAAACGGCGATTACCAGATATGGGCTTAATTGCAAACCGCTATACGTTGGATATGCAAGGTAGGCAGCAACGTCTTCAAATCCGGTCGTGGGCATCCGATTTGCGCATGGCAAAAACGATTGACTTCGCATGGGAGGCAGACGTTTGGTATACAATGAAAATGAAGGTCGAAGTTATTGATGAAAAAGCGGTAATTAGTGGTAAGGTATGGCGCACCAGCGAATCGGAACCAGATGAATGGACGATCACTGCTGAAGACCCTCTCCCGAATCGAGAAGGTAGTCCAGGTATCTATGCCTATTCCGCGACTGAAATCTATTATGATAATCTAAAGGTATGGTGATGTATGATTTTTGAATGGAAAAGCGGTGCTAAAAGCATCGCTATAAGAAATAATAGTTACGGTGTGCATTCGTATTCGTTTGTCCTCTTCGTTCTGACATTCGGTCTTCTCAGTGTATTTCAAGTGCCAAACAGTTTTGCAGACTCCCATAAATCTGCTGATAAAGAAATTGCTCTATGGGGTGGTACGTTAAGTCGTAACATGGTTTCGGATGAGAAAAACATTCCAGCAAAATGGAATCTGGAAACAGGTGAAAATATCAAATGGGTAGCAGAACTCGGTTCACAAAGTTACGCGGGTCCCCTCATCAGCGGCGGCAAAATTTTTGTTGGAACGAATAACGATGCCCTGAAAAATCCGAAATTGACGGGTGACCGTGGGAATCTGATGGCGTTTCGCGAGTCCGATGGCGAATTCCTGTGGCAAATTACACATACAAAACTCCTTTCAGGACGCGTTAACGACTGGCCTCTGCAGGGAATCTGTTCAACTCCTTATGTTGAGGGCGATAGGCTCTACTACATCTCTAACCGTTGTGAGGTCGTCTGTGTTGATACGGAAGGCTTTCTGGATGGCGAAAATGACGGTCCCTTTAAAGATGAAACCGAGACGAGCGAAATTGACGGGGACATTATCTGGATTTACGATATGATGGACGAGTTGGATGTGTTTCCACATAACCTCGCGACCTGTTCTCCGCTTGCTGTCGGGGACTTGCTTTTCTTGGAAACAAGCAACGGTGTTGATGAAACACATATCCATATCCCTGTTCCCGATGCCCCAAGTTTTATCGCATTGAATAAAAACACAGGTGAACTTGTGTGGGAAGATGCCTCCCCTGGAGAAAATATACTACACGGACAGTGGTCAAATCCAGCTTACGGTGTTATCAAAGGTGTACCACAGGTTATCATTCCCGGCGGTGATGGTTGGGTCTACTCGTTTGAACCGGAAACCGGCAAGATAATCTGGAAGTTTGACTGCAACCCGAAAGATTCTGAATGGGAACTCGGTGGACGTGGCACACGGAACAACATCATTTCCACACCAGTCGTTCATGACGACAAAGTTTATCTTGCTGTTGGACAAGACCCAGAGCATGGTGAAGGCGTTGGACACCTCTGGTGCATTGACGCTTCACAAAAAGGTGATACGACCTCAACCGCTGCAGTATGGCACTTTGGAGATGAACAGTTCAATCGCACAATGTCAACCGTTGCTATTCATGATGGACTTCTCTATATCTCTGATTTAAGCGGATTCCTCTACTGCTTGGATGTAAACACTGGCGATCTGTTCTGGACGCATGATACCTTCGCTGCAATATGGGGTTCGCCTTACGTTGTTGATGGTAAGGTCTATCTTGGCGATGAAGATGGTGATGTTGTCATCTTAAAAACAGGCAAAACGAAAGTGGTACTTGATGAATTCAATATGGGAAGTTCAGTTTATACCACACCCTTGGCAAAGGATGGTGTGCTTTACATCGTAACCCGAAATCGATTGATAGCAATTTCTGAATAGAGGTTCTAAAGTCAACGATTCATTTGGAATCTATTTCATGTCCCAAAGTAAGGGATACTTACATGGCATATAGCAACTTTACTTTACCATCTGTGCGGGCAGCATTTGAACTTGAAGAGGTTGATACCGCTGGCCTTTTTTCTGATACAGAACCAGTCGCTCCCGGCGAGTTACTTACATCCTTGTTAGCTCGAAACATACCATTAGCGACCGCAATTGGAACTGAGAAGGCAAAGTCTGAACTGATTGTTGCCCATGTTCTTGTCGAACTCCGTGAGCAGTTAGACCATAGTATTAGTCTTTTTTCTGGGATAGACTTCAGCGTTGATGATGAGAGC
>JAPPMR010000115.1 GCA_028818995.1 Candidatus Poribacteria bacterium
ATCACGTTAATTTGGTATAACTACTGAAGCAACGCAGTTGCACTTTCAAAACTTCCGCTTTAAAGTAAGGTGGAATCTAATTAATATAGAGAGGAAATTTAGATGAAAAAACAAGTTTTTGTATTTGCTGCTATTTTTGCAGCAGTATCTTTATTAACAATTAATGTCGCAGATGCGCAGTGGCGCAGCGAAACTCATGACGTTTACAATGCTCCTTCAGGTCTTGATGTGACCATTGATGGTAATCTTGACGAATGGGGCGGCGTTATGGAATCTGTCACTGGTACTGACGGCTCCCAATTTTGCGGTGTAGAATTTGAAGGCGTTGGCGGCGCTGTTAAAGTCTTTGAAGAACATGGCGGCGGAAAATGGAACAGTGCCGATGACCAAACAGTCTGTTTCATGATTGCTTGGAACCCCGATGCAGCTTATCTTGCGCTGAGTGTTACGGATGACGAGCATCAAAATTCTGGTGCAGCCTGGAATGGTGATGCCGCACAACTCGCATTCGAACCAACGGGTAAGCGTACAGGAGGGTTAGCACTCTTTCTCTATAACGTTGCATTAGACAACAATGCAGAAAAACTCATTCTTCATAATGAAAGAACAAACGGACAACCTGGTCTTGAGGCAGAGAGAGATTTTGCTATCACCCGAGATGAGAGCGCTAAAAAAACCTACTACGAATTCAAATTCACTCCGGCGAATTTCGGTCTTGATATTGAACTGAGTGAAGGTATTGAAATCGGTTTAGGCATCTGCGTAAATGATGGTGATAAAGCCGCCGGCCAAGGCGGACAAAAAGGCTGGGGTGGTTGGTACCCACACTCTGTTGTCCACGGAAAAAATTCCGAAAAGACAGGGCTTGTTGTGCTTAGCAGCACAGCGGTAACCGCCGTTGAGCCTGCCGATAAGCTTACCACTACTTGGGGCACTTTGAAATCCGAGAGATAATTGGTTTGTTCAGGCAAACCGCAACCAAAAGTAAAGCCGCCAACTTTGGCGGCTTTCTTACGTACGACGATTCCTATTGGTCATGATGGTCTGTTTTATGATAGTGCAGCCGAAGCAGATCAGCACCAAAATCATCTTCAATATGTCGCCACACAGAATGGATATGGTTTGCATTGTTCTGTGTGTTATCATACTCCACAAAGAAAAATGGACTGTGAAGTCTATAGTAGTGGGGCATCTTGCGTTCTTCACCGCCTGCCCACGCAAAGTGGATATCATTAAAACTGATTTCGCGTAGTTTGCGGTGTTCTATCTCAGCTATCTCATCAGGAAGGCGATCGATATATTCATGAACCAATTGAATTAGAAGTTCGCGCTGATGCGTCTGCATGGATTCAACTGCCAAACCCTCAACTGCTTCAAACTCAACTTTAGGTGCATTGCGCGTGAGAATATCAGATGGTGCCTCCGTGTTAATAACAGCCTGCGTTTTTTGGAATGGGGTTAGGCTTAATAAGAGTTGCCGTGCTAAATCTTCTTCAGCAAAAAGAACCCTTAATCCTTTTTTCTCTCCTTGAGGCACTTCCGCTGGATTCGAGCCAAAAAAGAAAGGATTAGGAGAGATCAATTCGCGATTGACTACCGTAAAATTCAGTGAAACATGGTGTCCTTCGGCACGCCAACCCCATGCGCCATTTTCTGTCGGATCGCCAAACACGGTAAAAAAGTAGAACTCAGGATTACGCTCAAGTCGTGTCTCTCCCGCTGTCTTTTCAATTTCACCTAAAATGGACTCTAAATTGATGATTGCACGTGCTTTTTCATAACCTTTTGCACTCAATCCGCTCTCCATGAGGGTAAACGCCAATTCTTGTTGGTTCGCATTTAGTTCTTTTAGTGAAACACCTTGACGTTCCCACATCTCTATAGGAATATAGTGCCATCGAAACCGCTCATTTCCATCAAAAGGTTGGCACGCCTTTTCGCGTAAAGTAGGGGGCAAAACATCTAAAAAATTGGATGCTGCCTGTGCCATCCGTTCTGCCGTTTCTGAAGCTCGAATGACTAACGGTGTTTGAGAATTAGAATGTGTATGTGCCACGAAAACACCTCCGTAAGTTTTTGCTGTTATCATTCTAACTGAAATTCCTCTAAAAATCCACTTAATTTGACAGAACCATCCAGTTTTCAGGTTTTGCTACAGATATTGGAGAAGATCACTCCTACAAGAAGATGAGTAATTGGTAAAATTTGATTGAATTTCTAACAAATTTTGACACAAAACCGCAATTTCTGTAAACTTAAAAGAACGCATCTACGTTAAAAGAGGCAGTTGTTCACAAACTGAAAGAAAGTCTGGCAAAAGTTATGGACAAATTGATTGACGATGAAATGCTTGTGGCACAGTTCAAATCGGGTAGCCAGAAGGCTTTTGATGAATTGATGAAACGCTACGAACGTAGAATCTTTGGTTATCTCCTGCGTTCCGTTAGGAATTATGAAGACGCTGAAGATTTAACCCTTGAAGTGTTTTTCAAGGCGTATCGTGCTTTGGATTCTTGGGAACCGAAAGCAAAATTTTCGACATGGCTTTATACGATTGCATCTAATCTTGCTATTGATTATCACCGTGCGAAAGCTCGACAACCTGTTTATGTTTTTGAAGATGAAGATGTTATTGAAGCAAGACTCGTTGCTACAGACATCTCAAGCAATCCCGAAAAGCAGCTTGAAGAAAAAGAGCGCGGACGCATCATTCGCGAAGCAGTTGACGAACTCTCCTCAAAACAAAAGGCTGTTTTCATGTTGACACGATATGAGGGGTTACAGATTCGGGAAGTTGCAGAAGCACTCGGAATGGCTGAAGGTACTGTGAAAATTCATCTTCATCGCGCTATGAAAAAGTTACAAACTTTGCTACGACCTTTATGGGAAAATAATGAATTATAGGAGGTCCGTCCATGCCTAAATGTAAGAAATCTGAAGCACAGGCGATTGATTACGTATATGGTGAGTTACAGACATCTCAAGTAGCCGAATTTGAACGGCATCTTACGACATGTGGTAGCTGCACCAGAAAGGTCAATGCATATAAGCGTGTGCTTCGCCTTGTGGATGAAGCAGAGGCAGAATTAACGCCTCATGCAATTGTTCCACCTAACCTTGAGATGAAACTATACAGACGCCTCGCTGAGGTGCCACCTGTAAAACCCTCACTCAGTTCCCGGTTATCGGATTTTGCAGCGGGGTTGCTATTAGTCCTGCGGGAACAAAAGGTTGTCAGTTTCTGTCTTTTCATTTTTGCGGTAATTTCTATTTCATTTTTCGTTGGAAATCCGTTTCGTCCCGCGCCAACATTTGAGATTAGTCAAATTGACTCCGCGGACGCTCGCATTCAGCAGTATAGACATCAAGATATTCAACGGAACATGGAGGATGTTTTGCGCAATAGACACCTTCGCAATTCAGATAAATGGGATACAGTTAGTCAGCTCAATCGCGTCAAAGACCAAGCAAAAGGCACCAATTGGGCAAATATCGCCACAAAACATCTGAAGAGTGTTCATTCTGAATTTTGATGTTGCAATTCTCAGATAGTTGTTTATAGTGAAACCTAAAATAATTAGACACATCCTCCCACGGTAGGCGAGGTTTCCTAACCTCGCTGGTGCGGCGTGTCTGATTAATTCTAAAGTCTACTATAAATTAAAAGAGTTCTACGTGGAAAAATTGAAATTCACTTCTATTATTCAACGCGTTATGTTATGTATGCTGCTAATATCGCTGGTTTTATCCACCGCGCACGCGCAGCATGATGAAGTTAACTCCTTACTTAAGGAACTACGTTATGCGGAAGCCGCTGCTAAGTTGGAGAAACTCACAAAATCCGCAAAGAACATTGAGGCACAGAGTCAACTCTACTATCAACTCGGCGAGATCTATTACAACTATACACAGCAATATCCAGAGGCACTCAAGGCTTACGAAAAAATCCTTGCGATGAAATCGGCTGGATTGCCGATGGCTGAAATTTTTCTTGCATATATTAAAATTAGTGATGTGTACTGCAGGATGGGAGAACATGGGAAGGCTATTCAAAATCTCCACACGCTTGTTGACATGGCACCAGAAACTCATTTCGTTCACAAAATGGGATTGCAGAAAATCCGAGATATTCAGACTGCATTAAAAGATTTAATGATGCAGAGAGAGATTGTTCGCACATACAAAGGTACCCCTCTTGAAGCGGTTGCCCTATCTCAGATTGCTGAACTCTACCGAATGCATTCCCAACTCAATCAACCTCAACGTGCAATTGAAACATATCAAGAGTTGCTTAAAAAACATCCTACTGACAAGTTAGCTGCTGCACAATGGCGGATCGCACATTTAAGGCATACGGCGTTACATCAATTACCATTAGCAATTGATGCCTACCAAAAAGTTGCAGACAATTTTCCAACAAGCAGCTTCGCTGCGGAAGCTCTCTTTCATATTGCCAATCTACATCGAGAGACGGAAAAGTATCAACAAGCACTTACCGTATACGAAAATATAGTAGAGAAATATCCGAACTTCTGGAACATGCACGCTGTTTTCTATTGGACCGGCATCTGCCATGAGAACATTCAGCACTATGCCAAAGCACGCAAAGCATTTAAAATTTTTCTTAATGTTTACCTTCCAACGCTTGATCCGGTCTATCTCGGGCAGATAGCAATGTATGATAAAAGTGTTGCGGAAGTGAATGAATTGGTTCAAAGAAAAATAGGAACGCTAACACAACTCATCCCCAAACATGAATTCGTAAAACTCGAAAAGGCAGTGGAAAATGGTAATTACAATGAAGCTTCAAAAATTGCCCGTAATCTAATCACCAATGCCCCAAATACACAATTTGCGAAACAAGCTGCAGCACAACTAAGTTCGATTAAACACCATGCCGCTATTCAGAATCTACTTGCACAAGTGAAGAACGAAAAGGTCAGTGCTGCCGAGAAAATCAGAGCGCAGCTGCAAATTGCTACTATCTATGAACGCGAGTTACTGGACTATTCTAAAGCCGTTCAGGCATATAATAAAGTGGTGCGGGAGCATTCTAAGTCACCTTACGCAGCTGAAGCACGCTACCGTATGGGCATTATTTATGCGGATATACTTGAAAAACCAAACAGCGCCCTCAAGACTTTCAACGTTGTTGTAAAACAACATCCAAATACTTTGCAGGCAATGATGGCAACCTTCCAAGTAGGTGAAATCTATAGGAAACTCCTGCGATTTGATGAAGCATTGCAAGCCTATCAAACGACTATTAGTTATCCCGAGCGCGAACTTTATCTCTCTGATGGATATAAAGACAGTTATGCTGATAGAGCATTATTTCGCATCGGTAGGGTTCACTACGAAGACCAACGTTATACTGAAGCGCGTTTCGCATTTGAGGAGTTTATCAAAAACCGCACAGAATCGCCACGGTTCGCTGCTGCATATATCTACTTAGCAGTGATACATCATGAAAACGGAGAGAAGGATGTTGCAGCAGACTATTACCAAAAAGCAGAGAAGATGCTGACGAATAACCCAGTACAAATGCAGATGCTTATAGATGAAGCAGGCACTCTTGGCTTCCAAAGTTCAGACACTGTAATTAAATTCCTGCAGGATCGTCAAAAACGTCTTAAGTCTGAGTAGCATTTAAGTCCCGACAAGTAAGGTTTCTTAACCTCACCTACCGAATGTCCCACTCACAATTGGTAAAAGCGTGCAATGTCCTACGTCGTGGGATGCGTCGCATGTACAGTGGGAAGCAATTCCTCACAAAGACAAGTTTATTTAATCCCCAGACTGTGTTTGTAAAGTTTCTTTGTAGTGTAACGCTTCAATAGCAGCTCTTCTCATTTCTTGTTGCTGCTGTAACGGAGCACCTGCCACTCCTGGCGCAGCACCTATCGGGTTAAAGATGTGAATCCTTGTTACTTCGTCCGCAAAACCAAAATCAAATGAAATACCTTTTTTCCAATACCAATGCGTTTTAACACCAGCAATAACAGGTTTTTCTTCTTCGGCTTTTCCCAATTCTTCCTCAACTCGCTTGAGTTTACTACCAATACCGTTCCTTCCTGCCGTTTTTGATTTATTCGGCCTTCTCACGAAAACACTCCTAACCTGATGATTATCATCAACAAAACCGGCTAACCCTTTGTTAGGTTCCCAAAATTAAAAAAAACGACCAACACCAAGG
>JAPPMR010001012.1 GCA_028818995.1 Candidatus Poribacteria bacterium
ATTGAAGACATCTTTTTAATTATAGTAGATTTTAGAATCACTTGAACACTTTTAAGCTGTGAATCAACGCTGAATGCGCTTTTGGCATTCAGCGGGAGGGAACTCCAATTCTCGACTATCAAAGTATTTCGTCGCGATTCGGAGATCGCTCCTACAAGAGACGTGTAAACTTATTTTCTAATCCACCATAATCCTTTTATACGAACGAGACATGTTTTTATGAAATTTGGGTTTTTATCAAAAATCTTTGAAGGTGCCTTGAGCATTGAAAAGACTTACAACCAATGTGACAAGGCTTTGGGTGCTTTGCGCGCCTATAATGAGAAACAGAAACAAGAAAATGCCCCTTTTTCAGCATCAGAAAAGGCAGAACTTGACAATGTTGTTGATACTGCCATTGAGAGTGCAACTCGGATTGTTGAAAAAGAGGGTGAGCGGAATTGGCCCGGTGTTTTTCGTGAGATGCACAAAAACTTAGCGAACATCTATTTGGAACTCGACGAATACGATAAAGTTCGTGAAGCTTGTGAACAGCTGCAAAACTACGGCGAGGTAGGCAAACTGGATGCGGAGGAGGTTATCAAGAATCTGAACGAAAGAGAGAATGGGGAATCTTCACCGCCTCCAGCAGAATCACAAACGACACCTCCACCCCAGAATCCTAACCCATAACAGTTTTCTATATACCGTAATACAAACATAAAATCTGAATTGCGGTATATAGAGATACCGTTTTTGTAATCCATCCAAAATAACATAACTCCGGAACATTATGAAAGGTTAAATTTCATGATGTCCTTACCCTTTGACTCCCGACATTGAAAAATGGCTTTTCTGAATCCAGCTGCGTTTTACTTGTTAGGAATTATCCCTATCGTGATTGCGCTGCATTTTCTGAAACTGCGCCGACAACGTTATGTTGTGTCGAGTATCATGCTCTGGCGTGCCAGTGCTGAGGATCAGAAAGCGAACGTCCCGTTTCAACGTCTGCGGAATCTACTGCTGCCAATTTTACAAAGTCTGCTTTTACTGCTCATAATTACAAGCGTTGCGCGTCCAGCGTTACAAATTCCCGGTATAGTCCATGGCAAAATAATCTTTATCGTTGATAATTCGGCAAGTATGCTATCAAAGGAAACAGGAGAAACCCGATTGGCACTTGCAAAACAGGAGGTATTGAAACACATCAATCAGGTTTCTGCAAGTGGCGGCATCATGATTATGACAACGGATTCTCCCAAACCATATATTCAACAGGCATTTACCACAGATAAAGATAAACTGCAACGTGCCGTGCAAAATATCATGCCAACACATGCAACTGGTGAGTTAACATCTGTTTTTGATCAAGCAACACGTTATATCGATTCATCGCAGGACCAAATCTTTTTTATTAGCGATTCGTTTGAAAATCTACCAGCTACTATCAACAAAATCGCAATAGGAGAAGCAGCAGAAAACATCGGTATTGTGCAGTTCAATGTGGAAAGAATTGCTGACCAATACACAATTCTCGCGAGGATTCAAAATTGGACGGATACGGAGAGAGAAATAAATATTGCGTTAGAACTTGAAGGTGGAACGGCAATTGATGAAAAAACAGTGACGCTTCCACCCAAAGAAGTAAAATCAGTACTGTTTTCTATCAATGCGGAAGGATTAGAAGGTGTCGCAATTAGTCTCCTTGTTGATGCTGTTGATGACTTTGATCTGGATAACAGAGTTTGGGCAATTCTCAATCCTAAAAAACAAATCCGAATCCTTCTTGTCAGCGACAGAGATCAATCACTATTGATAGAACTTTTGAGAAGTTACGGAGACCGTGTAGAACTACAAACCGTATCTACGGATGAATTCCACGGCACCGGTGATGCGAACGTTGTTATCTTTGACAGAGGTATTCCCTCAGAACATGACTTTTTAAACCTTCCCGGCACAGCAAGTATAATCCTTATCAATTTAGGAGAGGAATTACCTTTTATGGTAGAACCCGTTGTTGAAATCGTCAGAATCCCCGTCTCTGTTATCAAAGAGGACAGAACCCATCCGATTATGCAAGATGTCTCTATTATAGGATTACAAGTAAAGGAGTCTGTACATAGGGAATTGCCACTCTGGGGAAATTCGCTTATTGAATCAGAAAAAGGTGCGTTGGTATGGCTTGGTACGGAGGCGGACAGGCAATTTCTGGTTTTTGAATTTGATGCGTTCAATCCAGCAATTTCTGATTTTCTCTTTACTATCCCAGATGCTCCAATTTTTGTGTATCAATGTTTAGAATGGCTTGAGGCGGGAACTGTCCCGATAAAGTCGCTTACGCTTCAAAAAGACAAGGCAGAACAGATATTTCGGACAAGGGAACAACTAAAAATTGATATACCAACACTGGAGAGATCTACTATTCAGGTAAAAAAACCTAATGGTAAAATGATTGAATTGGACAGTGAAGTATTCACAGAAACAGACCAAATCGGGATTTACTCTGTATTTGCTGGTGATTCTCTGTTTGAACGGTTTGCAGTCAATCTACTTGACGCATCGGAATCTGCACTTTCATTTTCCACCACAGAATCAAATACACATGAAAAAGTGAATGAAAATAATCTACTACAACCTCTCACGCGGGAAATATGGCAATGGACAGCATTATTCGCCGTCTGTCTGCTCTTGTGTGAGTGGTGGTTCTATCACCGTAGCTAACCCTTCAAGAATCCGATTTACCAATTTTTCCTTGGACATAGCACCGATGATTACTCTCACAATATTTCCTTCGTAGAATAGGATATATGTCGGTGTTCCGCGGATGTGGTACTCTTCTGTTTTTTCTGGATTGTCGTTCACATCTAATTTTGCTACGACGAAAACGTCACGATATTCTAAGGAAATTTCAGACACCACCGGTCTCATTAATAGACAGTAAATTCAGTAATCGGACTCAAATTCAACTAAGATAGGCAGTTTTGCATTATGCACAACATTGTCATAAGTTTTATCGGTTAATTCAAGCGGAATACCGGAATACTTACCGAAGTAGCTTGCGACCAGTGTAAGATCAAGGATGTTGACAGTACCGTCCTTGTTTACATCTGGATTGGGATACTTATCTTCAGAAAGTGTCTTACCAAAGTGAGAGGCAACAAACACTAAATCAAGAATATTGACTATTCCATCTCTATTAACATCAGAAGCGAGCAAGGCATCAAAATCTGTTTCTTGAGCGTATCCAACTGTAAACAGAAATAGGGAGACAAGTAAACATATCCATTTTTTCATAAACGTATTCCTTATACAAGCATTAGATACGGATTCTGAATGTATTGAGATACCGTCTGAAGGAATTGTGCGGCAGGGGCGCCATCAACAACACGATGGTCAAACGTCAGACTTAGTGCCAACATACTCCGAATAGCAATTTCATCTTTATGCACAACCGGTTTCTTGACAATGCGTCCGATACCAAGGATTGCACATTCAGGTGGATTGATAATAGGTGTAAACGCATCAACTCCAAAATTACCGAGGTTCGTCAGAGTAAACGTGCCGCCTTGAAGTTCACTGGGTGTAAGTTGATTGTTGCGTGCCTTTTCTGCTAAGGTTTTTACCTGTTCAGAAATAGCAGCTAAACCGCTCTGATCAGCATTGCGAACAACCGGCACGACGAGTCCCTCCTCTAATGCAACTGCAACCCCGATGTTAATATCCGCTAACATGTGAATTCCTTCGTCTGTGAGAGTAGCGTTGAGCAGTCGGTGCTCCCGCAAGGCAATAGCAACAATCTTTATAAGAAGATCGGTGTAGGTCAAACTCATCTCTCTTTTTTCTAATTCTTCGTTGAACAATCCGCGTAGTTCAACAAGAGTTGTCGCGTCAACCTCCGTGTGAAGTGTTACACTGGCGTTTGTTTGAACGCTCATTGTCATCCGTTCGGCAATGATTTTACGAATACCGCTAAGTTCAACAACTTCCGAAGCAGCGGGTTCGGCACGGAATATTTGTGCGGGGGTTTCAGTGCTGGCTTGCATCACATCATCACGGACAATTCTGCCATCAGGACCTGAACCGGCAATAGATGTAATATCAAGTCCAAATTCCTTTGCTAATCGGCGCGCAAGCGGAGAGGCTTTGAGACGTGTCGATTCAGTCGGAGTTGGTCCTCTCGTTTCAATGTAGCGATGTATATCACTTTCAAGAATTCGTCCACCGGGCCCAGAGGCTTTCACGTGCGTGAGATCAATGGTAAGTTTTTCAGCAAGCTGTTTTGCTGCAGGGGATGCTTTGATGTGTTCTGCTGTTGGCAGTGTCCGTTGAGGTTGTGTTTTCGTTGGCGCAGTAGGTTTGGTGGTAGTCGGTTCTGGTTCATCAGGTTCTTGCGGTTCTGGTGTAGTATCTGCTTCAACGCGTTCAACTTCTTCACCCGGTGCAGCGATAATCGCTAACAGTGCATTAACGGGAACATCACTGCCTTCTTCTGGAAGAATCTGTGCAATTACACCATCAGCAGGAGATTCCTGTTCATGAACAACCTTATCGGTTTCAATTTCTAACAGGGGTTGCCCCTCAGTCACGGTATCGCCTTCCTTAACAAGCCATTTCCCGATTTTTCCCTTCGTCATTGTCTGATCCATCTGAAGCATTCTCAGTTCAACAGCCATCAAGTTTCTCCTGTTTCATTTGATGTATCATCCTTTGGATTTTCTATAAATTGTATGAGTAATTCGACGTTCTCATCTTTTTCTAAGATAAGAGCAATTTTATGATATTGATCCCCTTTGAAAAACGCCTGCACAAAGGGACTGAAGGCAATCAGCAATTGAGCCCCCAAAAAGTTGAGCGGTTTGCCGGTCTCAAGAAAAAGAATAGCTGGCGCTGTCAAACTACGGCGCACAATCCACTGTGCCAGTTTTTCGAGCAAGGCGTGCTGTTCGGATTCTGGAATATCCTCAAGAACATTCGGTATTTCAGGGTTTAAATTGAACATAATTAACACCATAGGTTTAAACTTAATGGACCTCCAGGGGCGGCGAATCAACTTTACCGAATTAAATTCTTAAACTTCATAGGACAGACGCAATAGAGTTCAACGCACCGGACAAACTTTGTTTTTATTTGCGTAACAGCATATTGCAGGTAGCAGTGAAGTCTCCTGCCGATAACGTGTAGAAGTAAACGCCGCTGGCGACAAGTTTATCTTGATCGTTCCTGCCGTCCCAATGTGCAGCACGACTTTTGTCTTGATATACACCTGCGCGCTGATGACCGAGCACCAGTGTTCGTGCCAATTTTCCCTGTGTGTTATAGATACGGTTGCTTACCTGCGCAGCCTTATCCAACTGATAGGGCAACCAAGTCTCTGGATTAAACGGATTGGGATAGTTAGCCATCAGTGCTGTATGTGGCTTGGCAAGCATGGTATGCAAATTTTGCAACTTGCGTAAACCACGTGCATAGTCGGCAGGTAAGGTTAACTTTTGTGCAGCAGATAGCCATCCCGCAACAGTTGCCGCGGTAAGACGTGCCTCTACCCGCAATGCTGGTGCTGCGGCTGTCGCACCAAACGCCCCTGCCACCAATACCAAATCATGCATATCAACAGTGCTGCCCGTTGCAACTCGCTTGGCCTGCTGGTTCTGTGTAGACCTTGCTGCAGCTGCTCCACCCGCGCACACCTCCCTCTAGCGTTAAGAATTAGAATCCCATCAAGCGCAATGTCGAGTTCATTGCTTCTTTATGGATCCCCATGTGGTTGTGACATTATCCGTAGGTGCAATGTCGAGAAATACTTGAGCATGCTTGCTCTTGAGAAAGATATCAATAATCTCGGTCTGTTCAGCTTCACGCGCAATGTTAAAAGGTGTTTGACCTTGCTTGTTCTTGAGCGAAGGTTTGATGTTCTCGTGTGATAGCAAAGCTTTGACGACCTCCACTTTTTCATAGACAACAGCATAGTGTAGAGCTGTCATGCCACTTACATCCTGCGCATTGATGTCAATGTCTGGATCATCCTCAAGTAACTGTAAAGCATACCTAGAAAGATTGTGCTTGGTTTCAAAAATCAAGGGATGTTTAGGGCGGCAGGTTGTCAGGTCTTTGATAAAAACGTAGTCAGCAAAGAAGCAATCATCTGCAGCAAGACCTTCGTAAAAGTATTTGTAAATCCAAATGATACCGCGTTTGTCATCTTCACCAATCGCT
>JAPPMR010000096.1 GCA_028818995.1 Candidatus Poribacteria bacterium
CGTAACGGTGTGCCCGATTATATCGATCTCTGTGCTGATGCGATGGAACGCTCATACCGCGTTCAAATTGACCTAATGGGGTTCAAAAAACCTTACATTGATTTTTGGGCGGCACAAAACGGTGGCAACCATAAAATGGATGTATATCTCTTTACGTTTCCCGCGCTTGGCATCACAACAGCAGACTGGTTCGAAGGTCGTGTGTTATCCACTGCGTTGACGGTTGCACCCTATTTCATGATCAATTCCCGTATTTACGATTATGTTGGTAAAGCAGAAGGGATTCGCTACCTTGAAACAACCTGCGCACATGAATTTCTGCACGGCATTCAATTCGGTTATAACGCCTATATGCCAACATGGTTCATGGAAGCATCCGCTACATGGATAGAAGTGATGACTTACGACGGTGGCGTTATTGACGATGGAGATACGCTCCCCGACCCTGACGAACCCAACGAAACCAATTCCTACAACTACTACATCCATCAACTCCGACGTTGGTTTCTTATACCCGACATTTCGCTTGAAAGCCGCATCGGAGATCACGAATACGGTTCGGTAATATGGTCACTGTATATGGCGGAACGGTTCGGTTATGACATCATCCGGCAATTTTTCGCAAATACCACCGATGGGAGTTACCGCGAAATGGGTAACTTCTACGATGTCTTTATTGATAACGGCACGACGCTTGCAGAAGCATTCAAAACCTTCACGGTATGGAACTATTTCACAAATACCCGCGCCTATACCAATCCCGAACTTCCGGGGTATAGGAACGCTCACCGATTTCCACCTGTTGCCATTCACCCTAATGATTTTCACACCAATTATCCGGTTCGTGCTGATTTCAATTCAGAAGCAATGCCAGAACATTTTTCGTGTCGGTATATTGTCTTTCGTCCCACTGGAATTATGCCAGAATTCGCTGTCAAAATAGATGGTGCTGACCTTGCACCGATAGATATGAGTCGCCTGACAAACACTGATCGGCTTAGGATTGAGAGAGAACTAAGTCGGCACAGTAATCTCGGTTTACGCGGATGGGCAGCCAAATTCGTCGTAAAAAAACGGAATGGTAGCACCGAAGTTAGAGAAGCGTTCACCTATCAACGTTCCCAAGAAGCACAGATGACATTTACAGATTTCGGTGGAGACATACAGGAAATTGTGCTTATTCTTATCAATATGCATCCTGATGTTGAACAGGTTATAATTCCCGGTGGTACTTTTGGCGGTTCTGTCAGTTACATGGCTGGGGCACCACCGAAGGGACAGTTATCAAACGCTCAAGTCTTACAAGGTAATAGAGGTCCCAAAATCAAATGGACACTTGACGACCTGACCGGAATTCAAGAAGTCGCAATCGTGAGAAAACGCTTTGTGCTGGAAAATGAAACAGATATACCTGAACCCTTCCAAACTGCAGATGAAGTCCGAGCCGCTGTAGATAGAAATGGAGATGGTATCGCTGAAGACGATATCGCAATCGTTGGACGCGTGGGGTTATCGCAAACCCAATTTGAAGATACTACCATCTACCAAGATGTTGATTTAGATTTTACTGACCCAGATCACGTTTATTATTACAAAAAAGTTCATTATTATTATGCAGTTGTACCTGTTGACGCAATGGGCATTATGGGAACACCAAGCATTACGCCAGATAGTATCACACCGAGCGCGGATACAGCAAACGGTGCTCCCGCATTCTTTATCAGGACGCAACCACACGGCACAGGGACATGGCATGTAGAAGTTCAAAGCACACGCCCGCTGCAAAGTGCACCACAACTAACGGTAGAAAGCCCTAACCGAGACAATTATACCGTCATTTTGACACAAGAATCCGAGACAAAATGGCGCGGAACCTTACGTACAAACGGATTTCCACCGACAGGTATCTATCTCTACAAGATTACTGGAAAAACACCGTCCGGTATAACAGGAGACCAAATTTGGCAAGGGCGCATCTTCAACTATGTTGCGAAAAACACAAACCGAAATGTATCCGTTTCACCTAATCCGCTTCGGGCAGCACAAGGAAGCCAACATCTAACCTTTTACCCGAGAGGATTAAAGGTTGAGATTTACGATATATTGGGGAATCGAATTAAGGTAATTAATAACGCATCCAATTGGGATTGCACAAACCAACGCGGTGAGAAAGTTTGTGCGGGTCTATACTTTTTCCGTGCCACCGATGGGAACGGATTTCAAAGTACTGGGAAATTCTCTGTGGTGAAATAATGAAGAATTATAAGCAATCAGCAATCAGTGGTCAGCAGTCAGTAGAAGTGCCCATCTGCAAAATTAACCGACAATCTACAGTTGTCAATAATCAGAAAGCAGACTTCTGTGAAAAGAAAATCTCTTTTTCTAATAGCCAACTGCTGAAAGCCGATGGCTTCCGATGGCTAACTGCTTTCCCTATTATACTTTTTTTATTCTTCTGTAGTTGTGGAGAAGAAGGACTGATTGATCCGCATGGTGAAACCAAACTACCACCTCCTGATACAGTAGGAGTGTTCAACGCTATTGATTTTCCAACAGACACAGGTTCAGCATGGACATACATCAACGTTGATACCGAACAGGAATTCACGCTTCGTGTTAGAGGGACGCGTGACATCAGTGGAACAACACACCGCCAGATGACCATTAGCGAAATCAGTCCTGTTGAACCCGATGAGTTCAATCTTATGGCAGTTGATCATTTGACAGCAAACGCATACTACTTTCGATTAGACACCGACTTTTTTGATGGATTCCCGTTCCCAATTTTGGCAACTTACTTCACTAAAACACCGCAAGCATTAGTAGAATCCGCATTTGATGTGTTTCTTCCACTTCAAAACCCGGTTTCTCACCAAAAACATTTTCCGCCACGTCGTCTGTGGGATTTTCCATTGGAAGTTGGAAAGGAATGGATTGTTTTTGAAAAAGACATCGGCATACCAGTTACTGCTACCCGCTTTGTCGCAGATAAAGATGTACAAGTTACCGTCCCCGCGGGAAGTTACAATACATATCTTGTCTACGAGGAGGTCGTTTACGGTGTCAGCGATGATCCGTCAATTCGCGTGATTAGTCCTCCCGCAGCCTACTGGGTTGCGCCATCAGTAGGCGTTGTTCAGTATAGATACAGTCAGTACCGTGCTACCGACGCATTAAATACACAAACCTATATGCTAAAAAGTGTTCACCTTCCCGGACCTCATACAGATTAAGTTTTTGTAATGCAAATATGAAAACCCTTGCGCATAGAAACATCCCGATTACCATCATCGGCGGCGGCATTCACGGCATCTCTATAGCCCTCCGACTCCTACGCGACATGCCAACAGCAGCACAACACATCGCAATCGTAGATCGACATCCACAACCACTCACCGAATGGCGATGTAAAACTGAACGCCAAGGTATGACATTTCTCCGATCTCCAGCAGTACATCATATCACCTCCGATCCATTAGGTATCGTTGAATACGCAGAACGTCACAACCGAACAAATGAGTTCGCACCACCATATTCGCAACCTTCTACCGATCTTTTTTGGGATTTCTGTAACGATGCACTTGCTGTTTCGAGATTACAAATCGCTTCTACAGGTCATGAAGTTTATTACCAGTTTGATGTGGCAAAATTACGGTGGGACAAGAGAGCCGGAAAATACCCTTTTCGTCTAATTTCGACAAACAATAATGGGTTTCGCAGTAGTTGCGTTATCCTTGCTATTGGTTCTGATGATTGTGCTTATGTACCACCAGAATTCGTCGAATGGCAACGCCAATATCCAGACAAGATTGTACACGCATCGCAATTCTCGGTGAATTATAAACAGGAACAAATAGACGACGGTAAAATTGTGATAGTTGGGGGTGGATTGACAGCAGGAACGCTCGCAAAAAGCCTTAGTGAACAAGGACATCACGTGGTGCTAATTGCACGAAAGCAGTTGAAAACAGAGCAGTTTGATTTTCCGCCGATATGGTTAGGTCCCAAAGCACTCACTGAATTTACGAACGAGACTAATTTTCAGAAGCGATTCCAAATAATTCAAGAGAACAGAGGCGAAGGGAGCATCACACCGGATGTGATGGAAGCATTGGAGAATAGCGCAAACATTGATCTTCATCCTGAGACTTATATTAGCAATATCACCTCGACACAAGGTCTACAAGTTGAAACGACATGTGGCACGATTCCAAATGTATCTCGTATTATTCTCGCAACAGGGTATAAATTTAATCTTCGCCGCTACAAGTTTTTAAGGGAGTTAATTAGACAGTACCCGATTCCGCTTGTGTGTGGTCTTCCAAAACTGGACTCTAACCTACAATTCCACCCGATCAAAAATCTATTCGGTTCAGGCACCGTTGCGCAACTTCAGATTGGTCCAGCTTCGGGCAACATTGCAGGGGCAAACCTTGCTTATGAACGTTTCAGAGAAATGCTGTTTGCACAACTTCCATAGATATTTGTAGGAGCGACCTCCCGGTCGCGACTGTCTAGTAAAAAAAGCAGGCGCGCTTTACAAGTGCGCCGGATGGCAGTGTATTGTGAAATGTAAAATACCGCCCAAATTATCGCGTAAGGGCATACGCCACAACATTCATACCCTGCTCAAATGCCCAAATCCGTTGTTCCTCACCACCAGGCTCACACACTCTTCCTTCCCAGGCACAATTGAGATCGCTGGGACAGAAATAGACCATCACCTTGCCATCATCATCCATGATAGCTTCATCAAAATCAAATTTCGGAACAAGTTTATCGCCGCCGAGATACTCGTCATGAGGGTAGAGCGTATCATAAATCGGATGACTCATATCCAGCCGTTCAAAATTCTTTTCAGGGTAAATCCGTTTCATCAAATTTATAATTTGCGGGCGGAACCGATTATAGCGAATGTCACAATCCTCAACATGAAGGAAACCACCGCGTTCAAAGTATTCTCGCAACTTCCGCACTTGGTCATCAGAAATCTTCATCCCACCGTAAGTTCTGCCGTGTCCTGTCATATAGAGAAACGGATAAGCAAAAAGCCAAGAATCGTCAATGTCAACATATTGTGGATGCTTACGCAGGTCAACATCAATTGCGGTATTTGCGGCGAGTACTTGTGTAAACTTTAGGTCTGATTGCCAGCGATAAACGTTAACAAGATTAGTCCACCAATCGCCACCGGGATATTTGAGGCGAACAAATGTGAATTTTTCACCTGTCGGTTCGGTTCCCGGATGATGGTGTTCAATGATTTCCGACCTGCCGTAGCGTGAACTGTAGTGATAATCGCGTGTAGAATCGTAGGGGATATATTCTCCAAATTGAGACTGGGCATTCGCGGACCGAAGCAATCCTCCACTGGCAACCGTGGCAGTCGCCAGTCCTACAGAACTTTTGATAAAGGCACGACGTGAAAAACGTTGATTTGTTTTAGTTTCTTGTTTTCTGTTGATTGACATGTTTCTGTCCTCCTAAAACGGCTTCGGTATTTAGTTCACTTGTTAATAGTGTATTTCTTACTACGAATCGGAATTTATACTAATTAGGACTTACGCAATTTTCACGAATTTTGCAATAATTATGGCTAAAATGGTGTAATTCAACAGAATTCTGAATTATCAGCGCGTTTACAAAACGCGCCTACCGGGTGTGCGTAAGTCCTGCTAATAAGGTTTTCCTAAAAGTTCAAACGTAACGCTTTGTGCTGCACCACCTTGCATCTTCGTAGAGGTTCGAGTGCTCGCGATAGCACGGATTCGGTGGCTCTTGATGCCGAGTTGTCTGAGTGCTTTAGCGGCTGCCTCAGCCCGTTGCGTTGCGAGAATCTTATTTGCCGCTGGGTCCCCTTCCTTCCGCGTGTGTCCAACAACTCTGAGATAATACTGTGGAAACGATTTCAGTTTTGATGCAATGTCAGCAAGTGCCCGTTGGCTACCGGGAAGAATTCGAGCGTTTCCCCTACCGAATTGGATCGGTTCAATCTTCATTGCTGCAACAGGCGCAAGCGTGTTCCAATTTGTATCAGATAGCGGATTCAACGCAGCATCTTCCCGAACTTTTTCCTCTACCACAGCGGCTGTATCTACAAAAATATCGTCTAACCCAGTTGTGCCACCTGCGTCCAACACACCGGGATGAAATTTATCAT
>JAPPMR010000988.1 GCA_028818995.1 Candidatus Poribacteria bacterium
CATCAAGCCATGCGTTCTCAACTCCTGCGCCCAATCTTTCCCCAACAACATTTGAGAAACACTTGGCCGGTGATCGTGAATTTGAGCAAGCGTTTGTGACAGCCCCTGCGGTGGTGAACCCTGGTTTAGGTCCTATTTACAACAACGTAACGTGCATCAACTGTCATGCACGTGATGGTCGCGGACGACCGCCAGGAGTTGATGAGAAATTTGTGTCCATGCTCTTTAGACTTAGTCTCCCGAATACAGAAAACGAGGAAGCGGGAAAATCCCCGATACCAGTTCCGGGCTACGGAACCCAGTTAAATAATCGCGCAATCTACGGTACACCCGCAGAAGGGTCAGTCAAAATTGAGTATTCTGAGCAACCGTTAACAACCGAAGACGGAACGCGTGTGCATCTCCGCTATCCCAATTATACGATTACGGATGCCTATAAATCTTTACCCGATAATGTTGAATTATCACCTCGCGTAGCACCTGTCGTGTTCGGACTCGGTTTATTAGAAGCAATACCCGAAAAAACCATCTTAACTTATGCTGATGAGGCTGATGTTGACGAAGATGGCATCTCTGGCAAACCCAATTATGTATGGGATGTAGTTAAAAAGCGTTACGCGCTTGGTCGTTTCGGATGGAAAGCGAACCAACCTAACCTTCTTCAACAGGTTGCATCCGCATATCATGATGATATGGGAGTGACTACCTCATTGTTCCCTTTAGAAAATTCAACAGGACAAACCCAACTCAAGGAAAACAGTCCGAGGCCCGAAGTGAGCGATGAAATTTTAGATGTGGTAACGTTCTACGTGCAAACGTTGGCGGTACCTGCCCGTCGAAATGTAGACGATCCACAAGTCATGCATGGTGAACAACTATTTGCACAAGCACAATGTGCAAGCTGTCATATTCCAACGTTAAGAACTGGCGTTTTACCGGGTGTTCCCTCAGTCAGCAATCAAACGATTCATCCGTATACAGATATGTTGTTACACGACATGGGACCTGAGTTAGCGGACAATCGTCCTGATTTTCAGGCAAGTGGTAGTGAATGGCGGACACCACCTTTATGGGGTATCGGTTTAGTGATAACAGTCAACGGTCATACCAATTTTCTCCACGATGGTAGGGCACGAGATTTAATGGAAGCGATCCTCTGGCACGGAGGGGAATCGGAAAAATCACGACAAGCCGTTTTGGAAATGTCAAAAACTGAACGTGATGCACTTATAGCGTTCTTAGAGTCATTGTAAGAAATTGGATAAATAAGGATTTAGAAGATGAACTTAATGTTTACCACACTTAGAAAATTGTTGTTAGCACTGATTGTCGTTTTCGGTTTAACTTTGTGCGGTTGTGAAAGTGATCCTATTCTTTCACCTCAAGTTGAAGTTGAGGAGGAAGCTGGTGGAAGTTATGGTAACACTAATCTGTCGGTTAATACAACTGAGAACACACAAAAAACAGTTAAAGATGAGAAAAACAGCAAAATTGTCAGCAACCGTAGTAAAATTACGAACCCCAAACGCTTTTAATAAAGTATAGGAAAAAGAATTCATGTTCCAATTTTTAGTCGTAGCTTGTAGAAGAACAGTATCAATCTTAATCGTCCTAACGCTTCTCTTTGGCATACCGTACTATTGTCAAGGTTCAACTGAAATTAGTGGCAAAGTGGTTGACAAAGAAACAGGAAATCCCATTTTAGGTGCTGTTGTTAAGATAAAATCCAATGGAAATATCTTAGAAGAAGCAACAACTGCGAGAGATGGCAGCTTTCAATTTACGCAGAATGCCCAAAAGGATCAACAGATCCTGGTAAGTTCAATTGGCTACAATGCCTACAGTAAAATGATTACCTCTGAATCACCGGGCAATTTAGAAATAGCGTTGTCGAGCCAGACCTTTGAATTAGCGCCGATAGAAATTATTGGTCAATCGCTGCGTGAACATAAAAAACTGACAGGAACAATGAGCAAGTTAGAACCGGAAATGGTTGACCTGATAAAGCCTGTTGGCACACAAGAATTGCTTGAATTCATACCGGGTATCAACGGCTATGCGGATGATGGATTTGGCAACTCACGTTTGAGTATTGGAATTAGAGGTTTAAATCCCCGTCGAAGTGCGCGTGTGCTTATACTTGAAGATGGTGTGCCAATACAGCCCGCTGTCTATATTTATCCGAACGCCTACTACAACCCGCCTGCTGACCGAATTGATGCTGTTGAGGTGATTAAAAGTAGTGCTGCTGTCCGCTATGGACCGCAAACGATGGGTGGCGTTATTAATTACACGACACGAAAACCTGATGGAACACGCGGGTTAGGAAATCAGATCACAGTCGGAAACAACGGATACTATGGTGCCTTTTCAGAATTGACAGGTATTGGAAATCCTGAAAAAGTGTTGTCAGACTTGCAACTTCTATACAAACATGGAGACGGTTTTAGAGAAAATAACACATTTGATCAGGCTAACGGCACTCTTAAAACGCTTTTTCAACTGAGTGAAGAAAAGACTCTGTATCTCAAACTAAACGGTAATTTTGAAAACTCAAATGCTACTTATACCGGTTTGACAGAATATACATTTAAAACGGATCCCAACTTTAACCCTAAAGAAGACGATAATTTTAAGATTATACGAACCTCTCTTGACCTCATCTATACCAACAAAATCTCGGAAAATCTGGTAAGTAATACCACGATGTATACGAGTTTGTTTGACAGGCGGTGGTGGCGTGAGGATGATATCTTCGTGCGTCCTGCCTCTATTGAAACAGGGAATCTGGCGCCAGTGCCCTATTACCAAACAGGTGATCTCGTCAGAACAGGTAATGGTAAAAGCAACTTCGGTATTCTCCGAACCTTTTACGTAGGTGGAATTGAGCAGAACTATACGGTCAAACACGGCATTGGTGGAAATATTGGACGGGCTGAAATCGGTGGCAGAGTGCACTGGGAACGTTTCATTGACGACAAGAAAATCGGTGATGCGCCGAATGCACGTGATGGGGTTTACTATACGGGAACGCCAGGCTCTAATGAGGATCCTGTGAAAATTGTTGGGCAAAGTCACCACTACGAAACGATGGCGTTAGCACTTTATGCCAAAGAACAACTTGAATTGCAAGACCTCACGCTTACACTTGGTACGCGGTTTGAAGTATTTAAGCAGGACAGGGTAGACAGACTACGCGGCTCAGTGTTGGCAGATAAAGTATCTTCAGTGCTATTACCGGGAATTGGTGCGAACTATCAGGTCGGGAATTTCAACATTTTCGGCAGCATTCATAGAGGGTATACAGCACCCTCCAGCGGTACACTAAAAGTTACTAACTTCGGGCAAAATGTTGATGCTGGTGGACTTGACCTCAAACCTGAAAAAAGTTGGAACATGGAACTGGGATTCAGATCATGGATGCGAGGCGTTACAATAGAAACTGCCGGATTTTTCATTACGGTCGAAGATTTGGTTGCGGCTGGACGTGGTACTGCATTCAAGAATTTAGGAAAGGTTAATTTGTCAGGACTTGAAATGGCAATGAGACTTGACATATCAGAACTCGTGTCAATACTACCTGATCTCAATGCTTCTTATACATCCTTCAAACAGAAATCGTTGATGGTATTGTCAAGTCTGCGACTATTGCCGGTAATGTTGATGTAGAGCTAAACGGCAATGAACTGCCTTACGCCCCGCAGCATACTTTCACTGTAGGATTGGCAAAACAACTTGGTGACGTTATTCGTGTGCGTGCCGATATGCGGTTTGTGGACGAAGTTTTCACCGATTTTGAAAACATTCAGCAAACTAAAAATCGTGGCGATACCGGTCCCATTCCAAACTATGCGATTGTCAATGCAAGTATAGATTACAAATTAACTACACAGTGGCAGCTATTTTTCACTGCCAAAAACATTTTCGATAAAGTATATATCGGGTCGCGTTTGCATTCAAATGCAGGGCAACCTGAAGCCAATTTAAGCTCGGGCATCCTAATCGGTCCGAGACGACAGATACTTTTTGGTATCAAGCAAGGTTTATAGTTCTGGTGTAAGGTGAAGAGAGATGTTTTAAAGCTGCTCTCTTCAAAAGTTTCTATTAAAAACTAATAATTCATAAAGATAATGAGACTCGTTATCTTTATTTTAAAGGAGAAAACATGAATTTCTTGACGATAAAATATCAATGGTTAGCTGCGTTGCTAATTGTTGTTAGTCTATTTCTAACCGCTTGTGGAACCGATGATGACGAACTTGACCCTACAGATGAAGCCAAAATCGATGTGCCACAAGCGTATGTATTTGATAGTCGCTTTGAAGAAGGCAAAAGTAGTGTTTCTTACTCAGGGCAGGTTGTACGCAATCTGCTGTTGCAGGACTTAAAGGCGACCACCGACAGCGTAGGAAAAGACGGTGCCAAGTCTGTTACAGTGCACCACCAGCTCCAATTCTATGCTTATGATGATGCACTAAACCTGAAAACGCTGACGACTACAGGATCAATATCTGCACTTGAAAGTCATTATTCCGCGCTTTCAACTGGGAAAAATCTTGTTGGTAAGATTTCAGGCGATCCAGTCATCGGTTACAATCGCACTGCAGATGATTTAGTGCGGGAATGGTTCAAACAAATTGCGGATAATTCGCAGGATTCTGATAAACTCGGCACGGCAATGGCTTACACTAACGATGACGGTGTTGACATGTCGCAGATGATTAACAAGGTGCTTATCGGTGCAGTCCCTTATTATCAAGCGACAGGTGTTTATCTCAACGGTCTGCTTGAACGTGATAATAGTGAAGCGAGAGATGGAGAGGATCCGTATACTGCGATGGAGCATGCGTGGGATGAGGCTTTCGGTTATTTCGGTGCTGCTCGTGATTATGCGCGTTACACCGACGATCAACTTGCTGGATCGGTTGATGATTTTACATTCGATTCTAATGGTGATGGCAGTATTGACTTCAAATCGGAATACAACTTCGGGCTTTCTAGAAATGCAGCAAAACGCGATAAGGGAGGGACAGGCGTGGATTTCACGAAGGATATTTTTGATGCTTTCCTTGCTGGACGCACCGCTATTACCAATCAAGGTTCGGTTGAGGAAATCAGCGCGCACCGCCAAGCCGCTGCGGAAGGGATGGAAAAGGTGATCGCAGCGACAGTCGTTCACTACATCAACGATACGCTTAGCGATATGTCTGAGTTAGGTACAGCCGACGAAAATCGTGCCAATTTAAATAAACATTGGGCGGAGATGAAAGGTTATACTGTCGCTTTGCAGTACAATCCTTTCAAGTTGATTAGCGATGGACAGCTTCGGGAATTGCATGGTATTATGGGGGAAGCACCCCAATATGATGAACCGGGCAGTAGTGAATATGAAAAACAAGTTTCCTATTACGAACGCGCTAAAGTTGTCCTACAGGCTGCTTATGGATTCTCCAATGCGAACATGGAGAACTGGTAGTCACCGCTATAAGAAAGGATAAATACTTTAGATGATTGAGTAGGTGAAAGAAAAGGCAGATTGGAAGACTTGTCCTCTAATCTTCCTTTCTTCTAATCTTTTGGAGTATGGACAGAGAGATGTGGCGACAATTACAATCTTCCAATCTCTTTATCTGGAGTATTGTTTTTGTCGGTTGTATAGGCTCTCGGTTGCTTAGCACTATCTACTATATTGAAGACTTAGATAGTTTGCGATTTGCGCTGAGTATGGTAGATTACGATATTGCCAAGCTGCAACCGCATTTTCCTGCATATCCTGTTTTCTGTTTCGTTGCCAAACTTTTTTATACACTCATTGGTCGCTTTGCATTAGCATTTTCACTACTTGGAGGTTTATCCACCTTTTTCACAACCTTTTTCACACTAAAGATAGCGAGGATTCAGAGCACCACAATATTGGGTAAAATCGCAATTTTTGTAATTTTTATGACACCATTACTGTGGCTGATGAGCAATCGCTACATGCCTGATGCAATGGGTGTTGCGTGTCTTTTCGCAAGTCTCTACTTTACGACAGCAGAAGAAGAAAACGGTAAGAACACATTATTATCTCATAGCATAATTGGGTTTTTCCTTGCAGGTCCCTTGCTCGGTGTACGGCTTTCTTACCTACCCTTGTTAGTACCTGCGTTA
>JAPPMR010000267.1 GCA_028818995.1 Candidatus Poribacteria bacterium
GTGTTGGGTCTGTGCCGTTCACACCAGCAATAACAGGAGTTTCTTGCACAACGGGTAGCACCTCACGTTCACCCATCTCCATTACGATGGCATTTGCATCACCGTAAGCCAAAAGTCCCGCACACGATCCAAATCCTGACATCCGATAGCGACCAGAGTTGTAAATCACAATCAGATCCGCGCCACCCTTTTCTGCAAATTTTGCAGTGATGCCCGTTCCCGCACCGACAGCGAGCAAAGATTTGCCTTTGTCTAATTCCGATCTGAGTCGTCCTAACACTTCATTTCGTGTATAATCTGGCATTTCGTTTTCCTTTCTTAATATAGTTTTCGGCTATCAGTTGTCAGCAGTCAGCAAAGAGATGTTTAATTTAACCTTAGTTGCCACATAGTAGCATAATCTGTTAGATTGTGCCTGTGAGTGCGCAAACTAACAGTTTACGCTACAGCAGTATCCAAGTAATTATAGACTTTACTATACTGACAACTGATAACTAATTTCTATTCATCCCGTGATTTTGCCTGTAAACGCGCTGCCTCACCCGGATTTCCGATGTGCATTGTGTCATACGCTTGTTCTGATGACTTAAAGGGACCGACTCCTTTATGTCCGTGCCAATCCCCCTGATTCATAATCGGGTTTGGCAACCCTGTTTCCTTTTCACGCTGGAGAATCCAGTTCTTCATCCGTGTTTCCAGGACATTGACAAGGTCTGGATGTGTCTCAACGAGATTTTCATTCTCATCAGGGTCTTGAATGATGTTATAGAGTTCTACAGGTGGTTTGAAGTGAAAATCAGGTTCAAGTGCGACGATGAGTTTCCATTCAGGCGTTCGCCATCCATGCTTGCGCATCCACGTGCATTCTGTGATATAGAACTCGCTATCGTAGGAAGCTATTTCACCACTTATTAGAGGCGTGAGACTATCACCATCAAATGCTATGTCTGTTTCAATATCTGCTAATTCAAGGAGTGTCGGGACAAGGTCTTTCTGTTGGTTATATCCAGAGACTCGTCTGCCAGCAGGCACACGTTCAGGATAACGGATAATGAGGGGTACATGCAAGGTGACATCGTAGAGTCCGTGATGGTCAAACCAGCACTCGTGGTCATAGAGCGTTTCACCGTGATCTCCGTTGATGACAACGATAGTATCGTCCAAGACACCGCGCGTTTCAAGCGCATTAAAGAGCGTTTGAATACATGCATCCATATAAGCAATTGCGCCATCGTATTGTGCTATAACATAGTCTTTATCTGTAATTCCAACAGGCATCCATGAAGCGAAGTAATCACAGAAAGGTTTAAATGACATCACGGGTTCCATGGATTTGTTACTGGGATCGCATTCATCGCCATGATAAAACATGCGTTCATAGGGTGCGGGAGGCAAGTAAGGGGAATGTGGGTCCATGTGTCGTAGGAACAGGAAAAACGGCTTTTCATCGCTTTGGTCAATTAACCGATTTAACTCAGGGAGGGTTGTCTTGTTTAGATTTTCTGCTTTGGGGCTACGTCCGGTGTCATCAGGTCCCCATCCAGAAAATTCAAGATAGGTGTCAAAGCCTCGCGCGCTGGGCCCACCGAATCCAACACAAGTGGTATCATAACCGACTCCTTTTAGTATTTCCGCCAACGTTTTAACCTCTTCGCGGAGCGGTCCCTGGTGTCGGAGGGCTACAACTTGTGTGCTAAAGGTGTCCATACCTGTAAGCATAGATGCATAAGCACTCGTTGTCGGGATGTGAGCACTATAGGTTTTCTCAAAGAGCGTGCCACTCTCTGCAAATTTGTCAATGTGCGGTGTTGTATGTCGGTGATATCCGTAACAACTCATGTGTGTAGCGAGAAGTGAATCTACACCCATCAGAACAATATTTGGCTGTTTTGCCATGTTATTTATTCTCCTTTACGTGTTTCTTTTTATTTTACCCTAATTTGTTATACTTAAGCAACATAATACCAATTCTAAATAATGTTATAACATTATTTAGAAAATCGGTTGTAAGAATGCAATACTTTATTCTGTAGGAGCGACCTCCTGGTCGCGACCGGAAGGTCACTCCTACAAAGAAACTCAAAATCGGAATGATACTTTGTCAATTAGAAATGGTATTACCTGAGAGATTTATTATTTGCCTGATTTACGGTAAAAAAACAACGCCAAATCAAGCAAATATGTCTTGGTATTCTGCCTGATTTAGCGTTGTTTACACACATTTAACGACTTGTGCTAGTTACGTGATAGTTTTGTTGTTTTTTCACAATTGTTCATATTCTGTAGGAGCGATCTCCGAATCGCGACCCGTTGTAGGAGGGAATCGGAGTTCCCTCCTACCTTTGAGATCTTCAGGTGTCGGAAAAGTTGCGGAATTCAGACTTAAACGAGACGAATATGTGAAATATAAACATACGAAATGTTAACTAGCACAACGCGTCACATTTAATAACAACCTATTGTCAATCAATAAAGATCAAGGTGGAAAAACTCTCCTACAAGGGTAAAACGCCCCGAATCCGCACCTTTTGTCACAAAGTGACATCTTCTGCATATATAGCACTTAGAGTATTCCGTCTTTATAATGCGACTTTCCTCTGGTTCCGTAACAAAAATCGCCAACAAATGGGCACTACGGCGTATAAACGCTATAGAGAATCGCTCTTTGCTTAAAAGGTAGAACGCGCGGAGAAACGCAAGAAAAAGCATCAACACAGACAAGTAACAAATAAATATACCTATGCTGAAAGCCGTTGCAAGACATTATGCGTAATCTGTTCAACAACAGCATCGCCACCTGACAATCCGTGAGACCAATCCGTAGTAGCAGCAGTAAAGACAGTACCACCTTTCGTATAAATGCCCATCGTAGCAGCACCCGTATGCCCTTGTTCCCAACGTTCATACCATTCGCAATCATCCGGATGCCAACGAACAGGCGCAGTCGCGAGAATTGTAAATCCTTCAGGAGTACCATCTTGATAGGTCGGTACAGGTAAGCCATCTTCAAGCGTGAATTCGCACCCATCGCATTCGTAGCCGACAATAGTATTTTGTCCACCGAACTTGTCATCTCTCGTCAAGTCTGTACCTTCAAATACCCAATGTTCTGGACGGTGTGCTGTGTATGCACCATCTCCATCCATAAATTGCCCATGACTCAAGTGATAACCGCCTTGTAGGAAACCCACACCAGTTAAATGGTTTTCAGGGCGATCCACCAAATAGTGACTCCACAAAGTGCTAAGGGTGCTATAGTCATCAGTTTTGTAAACAGGGTCTTGGTTGTAACTCTGTTTCCAACAAACGAGTGCACGCCCTTCGTCTTCCGAACGCACTTGCCAACACACCGCATTTCCACTGAAGAATGCTGCATTTCCACCCTTCGCAATGAATTCTTCAAGATTATCTCGCATTGGAGCAGACCAGTATTCGTCATGCCCAAGGCTCAGGACCAGCTTGTAATGTTCCAACATCTCAGGACGGAACTCAAGGTCACTATTCGCTGCGTAATCAAGCGTATATCCATTCTGCTCTGCCCAGACAACAAAGGGCAACTCCCAAGTCCTGAATTGGCTCCCAATAGGTCGGTCAAATGAAACACGCCGCCCTTGCATTCCATTCTGTCCGTGATACCCGTAAAGACTAAATCCGCCCCAGTTGGTGTAGGCGTTATAGGTATTAGTAGAAAGTTGAAACAGTATAGGCGTATTTTCTCCAGGCTTCGCTGGACGAACAATGAAAAACAAAGAACTTTCAGCTGTACGGTGATTTCTATAGATAGGATCACCGCCTCCATCCGCCGCGCGGAGTGTGCCTTCATAATATCCGCTTTGCCATGTCTCTGGCACTTCAAACGTATAGGTAGCCTCCCAACCACATCCGTGTGATGAAGCATTTACGGGAATTGGTTGTGCCTTACCCGGAAGTCCTGATTCGTTGAATACGACCTCGCGCGTCGCGCCAATACGCGCGATTTCCATAGAGTAACTTCCCGCACTCGTTGATACATTGAATGCAATCTCCTCACCAGGTGCGTAACTCAGTTGATCGGTATATCCATCAATATAAAGCGGTCTAATACGGTTTTCGGTCTGCGTCAAAGTTGCCATGATGCGTCCTCCTTGATGTGTAGGGTATCACTTTCTTGCAGAAATGTCAACGGTATAAGGACAATATTTGGAACATCAAATGTAGAATTGAAAAAATTCGTCAATTTTAAAGAAAAATGATATAATAATCATGGTGAATTGTTTTTTCCAGTGATTTTGTATTTGATTATATTGAAAGAGGAGATATTATGAAGTTTTCAAAAACACGACACTTTAAAAAAGAGAGTCTCCCTGAGGACGCGATTGACGCATCAAATATTCCCGAACTTGATGATGGATTTTGGGAAAATGCCAATCGGATTGTCCCTGAAAATTACCTCCAATTGAACCTGAGATATTGGAATGATTCAAAGAACAGGGACAAGATTACCACAAGCGGATAAATATGGTGCTCCGAGCGTATATGGAAACAAATAGGTAAATCATTAATATAAAAAATGTTAGTACGGAAGTGAGAAAAATATGGAAATGGATCAGAAACAACCAACCCCGCTTTCTCCTGAACAGATACATCAATGGGAAAATGATGGGTATCTACTACTGAAAAACGTTGTTCCAGAATCATATATCAATGGCGTGCGCGATAGGTTTGCCCGCGTCGTTGATGGTATAATTGACCAGCTGAAAGAACAGGGAATCGTTGAAGATGAAAGAATAGATCTCCCATTTGAAACTCGATTGTTGCAAGTCGCTGGTGAACACGCTAATCGCTTTGGTCGGTCTTGGCGTGGACAAATTGCAACATCCGAAATTTTTGATCTGCATTATGCTGGTCCGCTCGTAGACGCAATTGGTCAACTCACAGGCTCAGATGTAATCGGTCATCCTGTCTTCAATGCTCGTCCTAAACTCCCCGGTCAACAACTGACTGTCGTCCCGTGGCATCAAGACAGCGGTTATTTCGGCACAGTCAGTGAGCAATCACTCATTCCAACTGCATGGATTCCCCTCGTGCCGGTTGACGAGAGCAACGGTTGTTTACAAGTGGTTGCAGGCTCACATCGGTTAGGTGTTGTTGACCACCATACTGAAAATCGAGAAGGTAAATTCCTTGAGGTGATGGATGAACTTATAGAGGACTCTCGTATTGTAACTTGTCCGATGGAGATAGGTGATGCGCTCGTGTTCAATAACCTCACACTCCACCGATCCTTACCACACACCACAAGCGAAATAATCAGATGGGCAATTGACATTCGCTATCTTCGTGATGGCGACCATCCGGGTTCTATTTACTGGAAAGACCCTGATTTTAAGTGGGTTATCCGCAGCGATACGCAACCTTTGACAACCCTTGCCCAATGGCTTGAAATGTGGTAATGTCATAGGCACGCCTACAGCATACCTTAATAATGTAGACTGATACTGATAATTCTCATTTATCTCTTACCATCTTATAGAAGGACTTTTTATAATACCATTTCTAATTGATAAAGTGTCATATCGGATTTCTATGAATGTTTGTAGGTCGGGTAGAAGCGATAGCGAAACCTGACAAATGTCAAAAGCGTATTTGGCGTTGATTTGGACAAGTCGTTCATATCACCTCGTGCATGTCGGGTTTCGTAAACTCTACCCGACCTACGGAATAATGTAGTATCATCATATAGAAATGGTATAAGTCCGATTTCCTATCGAAAACTGAATCCCTGCGTAATACACACAAAATATCTTGCATTCTTCTCAGACATTAGGCATAATAGTATTGAACACCTGTTAAGGAAGAATTGCATGATACGTGTGCCTTTCCAAACTTTATATGATGAATTTTATCGTGTGCTTGTAGCAATTGGTTTTGCTGGTGAACGTGCAAAATTATGTGCGAAACTGTTCACCGAAAATCAACGGGATGGTGTATATTCACACGGACTTAATCGCTTCCCAGGGTTTGTTTCTGGATTGCAGAGCAAACAAATTGATTTTCGCGCAAAACCGGAGAAAGTTGAGAGTTTCGGCGCGTTAGAACGTTGGGATGGCAAAATGGGGGTAGGACTTGTCAACGCCCATATCTGTATGCAACGCGCAATG
>JAPPMR010000097.1 GCA_028818995.1 Candidatus Poribacteria bacterium
ACTTGCTGCAAGTTAACGTGCGTATGTCACCCTCATTACTAAAACAACACTCAAGTACAGCAATACGCTTTATGCGAAAGGTGGCATCGCTTTGCTATGAACGTTGATGATACAATAGACCTACACGTAGAGGATACATGCAGTGCTGGATGCGGTTTATGCGATGTAGATGCGGTTGAAACGATGGTTTCTGAAGGCATTCCCCGCGTAACAGAATTGTTAGATTGGGGTGCTAATTTTGATTGGGAAGGAGCACTTCCGCGTTTTACACAAGAGGCAGCACATAGCCGTAGACGTATCGTTCACAAAGGCGATGCCACAGGACGTGAAACAACTGACGTTCTCGTTCAACGCGTTTTAAGCACAGAACGCATACGTGTTCTATCAAATGCTTTTGCCATAGACCTGCTTACAGACGCAGAATCAGCACAGGTAAAGGACAACACCACATGTTACGGTGTCACTGCCATCGTGGACGGTGAACTGGTCCGTCTTTATGCGAAAGCCACAATTCTTGCAACAGGGGGGCTTGGACAGTTATACCCTTGCACTTCTAATCCAGAAGTAGCAACGGGCGACGGTTTTGCAGCAGCATGGCGTGCTGGATGTGAAATGGTAGATATGGAATTCGTCCAGTTCCACCCGACGACACTCTATCTTGATGGTGCGCCTAATTTTTTGATTTCTGAGGCAGTCCGGGGCGAAGGTGGACGACTAATTAACATCCGTGGTGAAAGATTTATGGAGAAATACCACGAGAAGGGTGAACTTGCTCCTCGCGATGTTGTTAGTCGTGCTATCCAAAATGAGATGTATCTGACAGGATTTCCGTGCGTCTATCTTGATATTACACACAAACCCGCTGACTTTATTCAGGAAAGATTTCCTACAATCTCTGATACGACAAAACGTTATGGTTTGGATATCAATATAGACTTAATTCCTGTTCGACCGGGAGCACATTTTATGATGGGGGGTATTCGGACTAATATCGACTCAGAAACAAACCTAAAAGGACTGTATGCATGCGGCGAAGTTGCATGTACCGGCGTACACGGGGCAAATCGCTTGGCAAGCAATTCCTTATTAGAATGTCTGGTCTTCGGAGTACGTGCAGGAGACAACGCTGCAGATTATGCATCGTCCCAAACATTACAGGCTCCCCCAAATATCCAAATTCCAAGTAATGAAGAAATGGCCTCTGAATTAGACGAAAATTCTGTATTCGCCGCAAAAGACGCTATCCGTGAGACACTTTGGGAAAATGTTGGAATTGAACGTGACAGTGAAGGCTTAGAACAAACGCTTTCTGTTTTAGAAGAAATTGGGACAGAGATTAATCTCTGCCCTTCTTCGTCAACATCTCTTCAAACAACTGATGTTGCACTATGCGAAACGCTCAATATGCTTAATGTGGCGTGGATAATAACGCAAGCAGCACTTGTTCGAACGGAAAGCCGGGGTGGACACTACCGCGCAGATTTTCCTGAACAAGATGATGTCGATTGGCTACAACACATTATCATGACCAGAGACCGTGACCCTGAAATTGTCGAACTGTAAAACTTCCTCTCCAAACAGAACCATTTAATTCCCCAATATTTTTTTTAACCTCTTCCTAATGAAATTTGATAATCAAAAAGTAATTTCATTTAGTCTTGAAAGTAGTCGGGAATCGGAGTTCCCTCCTACCATAAGCGTTTCATCGGTAGGAGCGATCTCCGAATCGCGACCAATAATATGTTAACGGAGCATTAGGGAAGTTTACCCGATTTGAACGTCAAAACTCATTAGGAGCGACCATAACCAAAATGCTGAGAAAACTCGAATCCTGAATTGTTCTGCCCTCCAAAGTCCATAGGTACATAAAAAAGTGCGGTTAGAAACCGCACTTACCAAGGATGTCCACATATTTTAGGTTTTACTGAAATGCCTTTTTACTACTTATTCAGCTGCCCAAGGATAGGAGTCTCAAGTTGCTCTTTAGGGGCATCTAATGCGGAATTTACTGCTGGTACTTCAGGCTGACCATAAATTTCCACATAATTATCATAACTGTTGATAACCTTTTTAATATGCAACCGCGTTTCGCGGATGGTAATCTTTTCAACAAATTCGTCAAGGTCTTTGATGTTTTTCGTATCTAACCACCGCCGCATGCGTCCCGGACCACCGTTGTAGGCACCAGTTACCAGCATCGCGTTATCATCAAAAATTGAGTTGAGATATCCGATATATTTGGTTCCCATTCGGATATTAATTTCGGGGTCCTTTAGCATTGAGGTGCGGAATCGACGAATTTTGAGTTCCCGTGCAAGTTGCCTTCCAGTTGCGGGCATAATCTGCATTAAACCGATTGCACCAGCCCAACTAATCGCGTCTTTCCTATATCTACTCTCTTCTAAAATCATCGCGTAAATTAAGGCAGTTTCTACCTTATATTGTTTAGCATACTTCTTAACCAGTTGTTCGTAGTGCAACGGATAGAGCCATTGGCGAAGTTTGGCTAAATCCTTACTTGCTTGATTTTCAAATGATGGACTGAAAAGTGCCTTCTCGGCGATCTCACGCGCTTTATCATACATTGACATATTTTCATAACTGGTGATTAGGGCATAAAAACATTCCTTTGCAGCATTTGGTGTTGCGTCAATGAAACGGGTTAATTGATACACCGCGTCTTCATAGAGTTTCAGTTGCATCAATAGCGGCAGATGCTCAGGACACGCTTCCTGTGGAGGCAATTTCGCATCTGGTACTGCTTTCGGTTCTAATTCGGAGGCAGTGATTCCAAGAAGCGCCTTTGCTCTGGCACTGTAATACCAATATCGTGCCTTTGCTACTTCGGCATATATTTCTTTCGCAAGTTGCGGTTTATTTTGGCGTTCTTTGATTTTTGCCATCCAAAAATGTGCACCCATCGCATAGCGGTTCCCAGGGAAATTCTCCTTCAAACCCTCAAACGCCTTATAACTTTCTTCATAACGTTTTTCGTCAAAACGTTGCCAGCCAATTCGCCACGCTGCCCAATCCGCATAATCGCTTCCAGGTGCAACTTCAATTAACCGTGAATAAGCCTTAAGTGCTAACTCTGATTGTTCGCGTCTTTCATGAATTTGGGCAATATCGTATAGTGCCTCATCTACAAATTTACTCCAAGGATACGTTTTTACAAAACTTTCAAGACGGTTTATGGCGGTTGTTAGACTTCCTTTTTTCCTATAGCACTGTGCGATTTGGTAGTGTGCTCGGGTCAAATAATCTGATTTTGTTCCAAGAGCAAGAACGGCATTGTATTGTTTAATTGCAGTGTTATACCACTTGCGGCCTTGATAACTTTGCCCTGTATAGTAGAGAGCACGCCCTTTCAGTTTTAGGTCAGACCTTTTCGTAAGTGGTGTAAGTTCTGTGATTGCAGATTTCCAACTGCCATGATAATAATGGACTAACCCACAATTCAAACGGTCATTAACAGTCAACACAAGCGATTTATGATCCCGAGCGAGCATTTTCAACTTGCCGACAGCATCTTTTGCTACGGTATCTGAATGCTTTTCATCAATAAGCTTTTGATGCATTTGAAATGCCTTTGTAAAGTTGCCTAAACCTTCTTCACAACGCCCTAACGCATAAGTCGCCTTTCGTACATAACGCTGCTTGTCTATAATTTCAACTAAAAATATCTTTGCTTCTTTATACTGTTTATATTTTAAATGTAGTTGAGCAAGCGTCCATTTTGCATCAGCGAGATAAGCACTTGTCGGATAGTCCTGGGCGAGCTGCGTATACCATTTTATGGCTTTTACATCGTTATTCATGCCTTCATATAGCTTGGCAAGACGGTACGCAGCACTATCAGCGAGAGGGTAATTCCGTGTAATAGCCCTTACGTAGTGCCGAACTGCTTTTGGGCGATTTCGCAGCTTCTCATAGTTATACCCAAGAACATGGTGTATTTCCAGTTTTTCCGATTCGGACAGATCAGTTTGCAGTAAACTTTCTAATTTTGAGACAGCAAGCTTGCGATTTCCATTATCAATAGCTGCAAAAGCAGCTTTCCATATTGGACTGTGCCTTTGTTCCGCGGAAACCAGCGTTCCAAAAATGAAGCAGCATAGAACAATAGCGGATAGACCTATTAGGAATTTACGTGTTTTAGCGGTGTGAGTTTTAGCAAAAGACTGTACGGTTTCCATTATTATAAATGACAAGCGTAAATATACGCTTTTTATCCTCCTCATATAAATTCACGAGATTAGCGTTGATATAACAGAAATTATTATAAAAGCGGTGCATGAATAGACTTTCCCATAAATGTTTAATTGTAACGTAATTTTTAAGCAAATGGCAACAAAAAATAGCATTAGATACCAATTGTTGTGAATATAACGGGAAATTTTGTTCGTAAATATAGTTTTAACTTGCAGGCAGTGCCTATTCTTAACTCGAAAACAGATTTTGTTGCCAGATTTGAAAAAACATGGTATACTTTCATTAATTTTACCGAGAGAGGAGAATTGTGATGGAAATTGTAGCACTTGGAAAAACAGGTTTAGATGTATCAAGACTCTCAATTGGTACTGGGTCAAACGGTTGGAATGGTCGCTCAAACCAAACAGATTTAGGGTTCGAAGCTTTACGGGATCTACTTTTGTTTGCACACGAAAATGGCGTTACGTTTTGGGATTCTGCCGACCAGTATGGTAGTCATCCACATATCAAAGAAGCACTAAAACATGTGCCTCGGAACAGCGTCACTATTACCACAAAGACGGTTTCCCGCACCCGTGAAACTGTTGAAGCAGATGTTAAGCGGTTCCTCAAAGAGACCGGTTCTGACTATGTGGACATCGTTCTGCTCCACTGCCTTACGCAAGTAGATTGGCCGAACCGTTATCCAGACGCAATGGAAGCGCTCACTCGTTGTAAAGAGCAAGGATTAATTCGCGCACATGGCGTATCTTGCCATGATTTCGGCGCATTCCAAACATCCGCTATGACAGAGTGGGTTGAAGTTGTGTTGGCACGGATAAATCATGCGGGTGTTTCCATGGACGCATCGCCTGCGGATGTTATCCGAACAATGGAACAGATGGCATTTGTTGGGAAAGGCATCTACGGCATGAAAGTCTTAGGCATGGGTAAGTTGGCAAAAGAAGCAGATGATCAGCGCGAGGCGATCGAATTTGTAATGGGGCTACCCTGTGTCCATGCCATGACTATCGGCATGACTTCTCAGGCTGAAGTGGAAGCAAATGTAGCTGTTGTTAACGAATTGTCGGAGAAGGGTTTATAACAAGTTATTATTGTATTGTAGCGCGAGATATTCTGCCTTGTATTTTAAGGATAGATACTCGCGCTATTTATCTTAGCACGCAGTTAAAACGAGAGTGAATTCATGGAAAAATATGAAATAGTTATCGGTTTGGAAATCCACGCCGAATTATGCACAGAAAGTAAGTTATTTTGCAACTGTGCTTATACATTCGGCGCGTCGGCAAATGACTGTACATGTCCAATCTGTTTAGGAATGCCGGGAACGTTGCCGGTTATCAATCAACGTGCTTTGGAGTTCGCTGTACGCGCAGGCTTGGCGATGAATTGTGAAATCACTTCATACAGTAAGTTTGATCGTAAAAACTATTTCTATCCTGATTTACCAAAAAATTATCAGATTTCGCAGTATGACCTGCCATTGTGTAAAAATGGTGAGGTAACGTTTGAATTTGATGGGCAATCCAAGACCGTTGCACTCCGTAGAATTCATCTGGAAGAAGATGCAGGAAAATCTATTCATGCCGAAGTTACAGGCGACCCTACCCGAAGTTTTATGGATTTCAATCGTGCGGGTGTTCCCCTCATGGAAATTGTAAGCGAGCCCGAAATTCATTCTCCTGAAGAAGCGATTGCCTACTGCCGTGCTGTCAAAGAAATTTTAGAATATATTGAGGTGAGCGATTGCAATATGGAGGAGGGGAGTCTTCGTTGTGAACCGAATATCTCGTTACGTCCGCGGGGTAGTCAAGAATTGGGAACACGTACGGAGATAAAGAACAAAAACTCGTTCCAGGAACTGCTTGATGCAATGGATTATGAGGTGAAACGGCAAGCACGTATCCTCGATTCTGGTGGTGA
>JAPPMR010000070.1 GCA_028818995.1 Candidatus Poribacteria bacterium
TTCAACTACGTCCAAGCGAAAGTTCGGTTGGAAACGATGCAAGTCGGTCAACTCTTAGAGATTACCATTGATGATGGTGAACCGATTGAGAACGTGCCGAAGAGCCTCACGAATGATGGGCATGATATTCTTGATACCAAGAAGATTGGAAAACACTACCGCCTGACTATCAAGAAAGGTGAGTAAGATTCAGCGCTGACTTACAGGTTTACCCATATAGTAAGAACGTAGACTGGGCGATTGCTTTTCATGTCCAATTGTTTTGGACAAGCAATCGCCCTTTTATATGCCAGATAACTGCTGGAGATAAGATTATGAATTCTAAGGAGATGTTCGAAGTGCTTGATCATGTGAGAACTTGGGATACGGAGATGCGCATTGACCTCGCTCGTCGAATTTTAGAAACTGTGGTCCCCGCACGCCCTCTAAAACCAGCTCAAACTATGTCATTAGATGAGGTAATCGGAATTTTGAAAACAGGTGCCCCGCCGCCTACTGACGAAGAATGCAAAAAGATTATTGAAGAGGAGCGTTTAAAGAAATACGGATGATTCATGCCTTATTGGATACAAATGTAATCCTGGATGCGTTGCTTGAACGACATCCTTGGAGTTTTGATGCCTCTGCCCTCTGGCAAGCAAAACTTGACGAACTGTTTGTTGCTTACATCACTGCAACCTCTGTAACCGATATTTTTTACATTACTCGTAGATACGCGGGACGGGAAAAAGCATGGCAAGTAATTCAATTCTGTTTGGACCAATTGTCCGTTATATCAGTTGGAATTGATGAACTACGGTTGGCAACAACGGTAGAAGGTAGCGACTTTGAAGACAATCTGCAAATTGCTTGCGCTATGAGTAGACAACTTGACGTAATTGTCACACGCAATCTTTCAGGATTTGCACGTAATAGTATCCGTGTTCTCACTCCACAAGAAATGCTTTTGAAATTGTCTGAGGACAATTGATGTAAAATCATAAGCACATCAATAATCGTTTTGTGCTCCTAAGCGATTTGTTATGTTGGCGAGAATACAAGAAGAAACACCAATGAGAAAAATGGGAATATGGCGCGAGTACCTTATTGAGAAACTCGCTGACCGGGATAGGGCAATTGGTTACCTCCAAGCGATCCTTGAAGACTATCAAATCTTTCAGGACCCTGTCGTAGTTTTAAGGGCACTTGAAACCGTTGTAAACGCGCAAGGAGGAATTGACGAACTTGCAAAGCAGACAGAGATGGATCCACAAGTGCTTTCGAAAATACTATCTAATGAAAATACACCTCTGATTGAGGTGCTTATCAATGTCCTTAAAGCACTCGGATATCAACTTTCAATAAAACCGATAGAGATCGAAAATCCGAATCTTGAAACCTATTCTAATATGTTAGAGGGACAAAACGCACCAGCACAAGTAGCGGAAAATCTGATTGATTAATAAAATCAAAAAAGCGGACACTAATAGACAAGTGATATGTCAGGAAACAAAGGGGGAATGCCATTTGAGCATTCCCCCTTTTGATTTGTCAATCTAATAACTTTTCAGATCCAAAAACAAGGTCTTGAAATAAAACCTAAAATACGATAAACTATTCAATATCTCAAAGAGTTCTCTCAAAAGCGAGGAAACAATGCAAGAACAAACGGATTTAGCACCTGAAAATAACAGTCAAACTGCTATACCTGCTATGCAACCCATGAGTTTCACAGATATTTTAGATGGAATGTTTACGCTCTACCGGAGTCACTTCCGTCTGTTTATGGGAATCGCAGTCGTTTATCTCGTTGTGGGTTTCTGTATGAATCAAATCTATATGTATTTGACGATTGAGGGTGGGATGCAATACAGCCTTACAATATTCTTTGGCTATTTTCTTGGCGTATTTTTGCTGTCTCTATCGGTTGGCGGCTCACTGATTTATGCAAGTGCACATGCATTTTTAAAAAGAGATATTACTTCCGGAGATGCCTTAAAGCAAACATTACAACGTTTTTTATCACTTTTTGGTAGCGCGTTCCTCTGGATATTAACTGTTTTTGGGTTGTTTATAACCATCATCGGTATCCCATTTTCAATCTATTTCGGAGTCCGATGGGGACTTTACAGTCTTCCAGTGTTATTTGAAAAAACTTCCGCAACAAAAGCGCTTAAACGAAGTACTGAATTGGTTAAAGGCACTTGGGGGCGAGTCTTTGGAATTATGTTGGCGATTTTTCTCATCACCGTCATGATAGGATTTATACTACAGACATCTTTCTGGGCCATCTTCAATTCCATAGCTGGTCCTACAGTAGCAGAAGAGGCAGCAGCAGAACCTACTTTTTTGGAGACAATCCTCCTTTTCTTTGCCCCTACACCGAAGGATATTGGATGGGCTGCTTATACAGTCCGGAATTTTTTTACGCTATGCATCTCAACCCTCTTGATGCCGATTGGATCCGTCGGCTCAGCACTTCTCTACTTTGATATGCGGATTCGCAAAGAGGCTTATGATCTTGAGATGCAGGTACAGATTAAGGAATTTACCGCGCACTTCCCCAAACGATATATGAGAACCGAAATGGCTGATGACCGACGCACTAAATTTGTAGGGACAATTTTCACGCTTTATCGTAATAATTTCGGGTTGTTTTGGCGTATTATGATACCGGTGGCTATCATCGCAATTTTGTTGGATATTGCAATGTTTTTTCGTTCTGTGGATGCCATTGAAAAGCATGTTGACGACAAACCTGATGACACTGCAACCGCAATACTAAACACAACCTATGGAATTGTTCCTAAGGTCTACATGCCTGACCTATTTAGGACACTTGAATACCTTCCTCCAAATAGGGTTAAGGATACCAGGTCCTCCTCTGACGTGATTTGGCAATTTTTTCCTATTCCGTTTGTGGGAGCAATGAACGACGACGACAAAAGTTCCTGGCAATGGACACTTAACTTCCGAACCTATGACTACTACACACCTCTAACCCTCATGTTACTCACACTTTGCCCGTTATCGTTTGTTGTCGCGCGGCTCTCGTCCAATTCACGATTTTCTGATAAGACCTCTCTTACTGCGCGTGAGGCTTGGCGACAAACAGGAAAGAAGGCGTTTAAATTATTGGGTGCGTTTGTGTTATTTGTACTTATTGTAGATGTAGGAAATTACATCCAAATCGGAATTACATTGTTGATTCCTTCATTAATGGAGTCGTTTTCCATACCGTTAATAACAACCTTGGTAATGCTCATAAGCATCTATTTACTGGTAACATTAAGTCTCTACAATCCGTGCCTCATCCTTGAGAACAGATCCATTATAGGTATTTTTAAGCGAAGTCATGCTCTGGTCAGCAGCGCAAGGTTCCGTTTTTTATGGATTTATCTTTTGACAGGATGGATCGCTGCTGTTTTCACTTCGGTTCTGCTGGGTGCAGTATTGTTCCTGTTTTCAGTCTTTTTCTCCGAACTTGCACCAATCCGCGAAGCGTTAACGCCGTTAAAATTTCTGTCACTTTTCATCGGTGGAAATGTGGCAGTAGAGTTGCCAAACTTACCAAGTATTCTCCCTACTGTCTCACTCCTCATCGTCAAAGGTATAATTACCGCTTTTTTATTTCCGGTATGGGCAATTGTAACTACGCGTCTCTACTTAGAAAGAGTAGAGAATATTGCAGAGGCTAACCAAGAGGCATAGTATAAGTGAGAAATAGAATTTGCCTTTGTATAGTTATTATAGCGTGTTTTGTTAATTTTGCTGTGCTTTTCCTAATGGCTGCGGAAGAACAGGCATTTCGCGATGAATTGGAGGCGAAACGTTCTGACCCCGCGGTTTCTTATGAAAAATACCAAAAAGATTTAGCAAAACTCCTCAAATCTAAAGAACCTAAATCTGAATGGAGTTTTAGACTTGAGTATGTGTTATTTCCGCTGAGTGCCATAGCACTTGGGATTGTGGTAGTCTTTTTTATCAGGCAAATTCAGAGGAACCTGATACGTGAAGTGCGCGGCGACGAAGAGCCAGAAATAGCAGCAGACCATGTGGACACAGAGAAAGTAGCCCTTGCGCGTGCTGAAACAGCAGTTGAATCAAACGATTTTCGCGGTGCGCTTCGCTATCTTTATCTCTCAGCTATTTTGCATCTCCAAGAACGTGGTATCCTTCCGTATGATAAAAGTCTCACTAATCGTGAGTATCTTCACCAATCACCAACAGATATCGACCTACAGACAACGCTTGGACCAGCGGTTTCAGTTTTTGATGAGGTTTGGTACGGACACAGACCTTGTGACGCGGAGACCGTTGCAAATTATAGAAACTTGTTACAAAAAATCTATAGCGGTTAGGTGAAGACAAATGCGAATCCTTCAAAGATATGTTTTTATCCTGATTTTAATAACGCTAATCTGCTCTCAAATGTCGTGTGATTCGTTAGAACAAGGGAGTGTGCTTTATCTTATTTTACGTAAACTAAAGTTCCGCGTCACACAGATATCAACAGAATTTCCGTCTCGCCTGAAAAGTTACGATGTGTTGTTTCTGCAAGACCTTAACGATGCCCCTTTAGAAACAGAGATTGAGAAGATTCAAGATTTCGTTAGAGACGGTGGCACCTTAATCGTGAGTGGCGGCAACCATCAAGCGATGGGGGGACTTGTTGCAGCGTTCGACTTAAGATTGCGTAGATTAGAGAGAAGATTGGGATTCGTACAAAGAATTAGCGATGAACCCTTTTTCCCATTACATTCAGTTGACGAAATTCACGCACGGGTATATTTTGTTATTGACGCTTTTGGACGAGATGTCGCGGTGCTTTACGGAAAAGGAAGTGACGCAGTAGTTGTAACACTACGCTACGGTGAAGGGCGTATGTTTTTTTCGACCTCTGCTTATCTGTTCAGCGATAATGGGTTGCGAAATAGTGGCAACGCAACGTTTCTCTACAACCTTATGTCAACGCTTCCTCGCAACGCCCGCATCGGTCTTGCTGAGGAGAAATACATCACGCATGAGTCTAAGCCACCTGATTCGTTTACAACGCTTGTGTTCAAAACACCCGGTGGTTTAGCTGCTGTCTATGTATGTCTTGTTCTTTTTGTTTTCCTGACATTGCGAGGGAGACGTTTTGGAAAACCTTTGGATGTGCGGGAAAATAACAGACGTTTGAGTTCTGAATACGTCTACGCGATGACAAGACTCTATCAAAAGGCGGACACGCGCATGGAGATTTTACGGCATCTCCGAGATAGATTCAGATCAGATTTGGGCATCCGCTGGCGTGTTAACCCTAATTTAGGGACGGCGACTTTTCTGGAGGAATTAACACAGCGAGGTGCGGCTGACGAAGAAGGGAAACTTAAAAGGCTTGTTCGTGACCTTGAACGGTCTGGTAGCATATCAGAGTCGCAACTGCTTGAAATGGCGAAACGGGTTGAGGCATACCGTGAGACATCAAAGATTGGTAGGGCAAAGTAGAACGTGTCTCATAGGTGTTCAACTTAGCGTATAATCTCTTGTAGGAGGCTTTTTAAGCCCGATTTTACATCTTGAGTTCCGTGAATCAACGTCAAATGCGCGTTTGGCATTTGACGGGAACGATATGTTTATAGCAAACGCAATTATTCTCTTGAGCTCCGTAGGAGCGACATATTCTATAAACATTCCGCCTCTACGAGGCTGAGGAGCATTACTCATATTAGAAAATCCTTAAGTTAACATTTATAGATTTCGCACGCTCTACCCAACCGACATCTACAAACTAAACGTGATTTTCAACTGCATGGAGGATAAAAAGGCAATAAATTATGGAGAATTTAGTTCAAACATCTTTTGAGAGAATGAAACAAGAGGCGCAAAAAGTTATTGTCGGGCAGGCAGAACTTTTTGAACTTGTGGTTGTGGGTTTGTTTTCAGGTGGACATATCCTATTAGAAGGCGTTCCCGGCACAGCAAAAACGCTCATTGCTAAAACGTTGGCGATGGTAGTCTCCGGGCAGTTCAGTCGTGTTCAGTTTACGCCTGACCTGATGCCATCAGATATTGTGGGTACAAGCGTTTATGACCTAACGACAAATCAATTCAACCTAAAGCGTGGACCTGTTTTCACAAATGTGTTACTTGCAGATGT
>JAPPMR010000514.1 GCA_028818995.1 Candidatus Poribacteria bacterium
TTCATCGTAATAAATGAATCCCGCTTCTGCTCAACAAGGTCTTGGAAAATCGCAGCGGTTTTTCTATCATTCAAGCGATAGTGGAGTACTTCTGCAAGACTTTGCAAAGCATCAGTATCTTCAGGGTTTTTGGCAACTGCTTGTTCAAAAGCATCTCGTTCTTTTTTGTGATCCCCAAGTTTCTGATATGTTTTGCCGATAAACCAATATATCTCTGCATCTTTATTGCGATTTAAACCTACAATTGAGTTGAATGTTTCAAGTGCTTTTTCGTACTCTTCATTAGTATACTGATTTCGTCCAGTACTGATTATCGCCTCAATCACTTTGCTATCTTTGCTTGCAGCTTTTTTGAGAACCTCTGCGGCTTTTTGGTGCATTCCAAGTTTTCGGTAACAAATTGAGAGGCGTAGGTAACTATAAGGATCAATTTTTGCCCTCTCTGCTTCTGCGCGTGCAATTGCATCAAAGTACAATGCTCCCGCATCACGGTAGTTTTCATCACCGTAAAGGAAACCTGCGATCATCAGCTCTGCATCATGGTAGCTGCCTTGCTCATCCCCAGCGATAGCCGTTTGTCCACCAAAGTCTCTCATAACCTCATCTGCTGTAATGCCAAAACCTGAGTCTTGTAAAACAACGTTAGATTTTACGATCGGACTTTTTTCTACGCCACGAGGTCGATCGCGTTCACGCCGTGCTTGTTGCCTCGCCAGCGCCCGACCAATCTGTGTGTCTTCAGGGTTTTCGGGTTTAGGAATGGGAGCTTTGAGTTCGGTTAATTCTTCTTTTGCTTTTTCAATGTGCGATTGTGCACCATCAATACGACCATATTTCTTGACAGTATATTGAAGAGTGCGTTTTGCCTCATCATCATCTTTAATCAATTCGCGTTGTATTCGCGCTTTATTAAGGAGGGCTTGTGCCGCTCGGTCACTTTGCGGGTTACGATTTGCGAAACTATCAAAAGCTTCCACAGCTTGTTCAAACTTTTGCCCTTCTTCAAAACTTTTTGCTAACATCAGGTGAGCATCGTGACTCAATTCCAGATGTGGGAATTGATTAACAATCAGATCAAATTGTGTTTGTGCTGCGTCAAAATCCTTTTGACGATAGTAGTGCATTCCGAGACGATAATGCGCCTCTGCAGATTCATCACTTTCAGGAGCTTCAGCGATGATTGCTTCGTAAGCCTTAACACCTTGTGCCGGTTGATTCATATTCTCAATGTAGAGTTTACCAATGGCAAGTTGTGCTTTACGGGCATCAGTAGTGCCAGGTTTGGAATCAACGACACTTTGGTAAACTTCTATTGCCCCACGGTAATCTTTCGCTTCAACTAATTTATCTGCGGTCCCCATTGCGCCGCCAGATAAACAACCGATTTGCACCACTGTTCCAAGGATAAAAGTAATAAGTAGGCAGTAGTTGATAAATTTCATATTTTTCTCCTTACTAATACGAATGAATAGGACGTTTAAAACTAACTTGCAAAATCAGATAAAGGTATTTGGCAATCAGATATAGCCATAAGAGATATTTCTGGACTAATACATCTGTTTCGACTTGCATTGGTCAATTAGGTCTAAAACATCTTGACGACTGTAACCCTCTTTTTCAATAAGGTTCTCGCAATCAACTTTATTCTTTTCATCAGGTCCTTTCCCCGCTTCAAGAATAGAGTTTGTTAACCAACTGGTTCGTACGCCGTTAATACCGGATGTGTAATTTGCCTCGTATTCACCTTTTACAAGACCGACAAGTTGATCAACTTTACTACGAGGATATCCTTCGGGACGTGGGTATGAAAGCGGTTCAGGTTCGCCTCCTTGAGGAATGAAACGAATCCCGCCTTTGATTTCAATAGTGCCTTCATCACCTTCAAGGATGACCCATTCTTCAAAACCTACACGTGTGTTTCCGAGAATAGTGATTGTTCCTTCGGCACCGTTGTCAAGTTTTACGTCAGAGTAAGAATTAATCTCAACGAACTTCGGCACAAGATTTCCTTCATCGTCTTCAAATTTCATGTCGGTTGTGCCGTAAACTTCAGCGGGTAAGCCGTTAGTCATCCAAAGGAAAATATCTTGTAAATGGCTACCTGAGTCGTTCGGTTGCCCACCACCAGAAAATCGAGGATCGCCACGCCATCCGCCAGCACCCCAACGTTGTGCCATGTATACCTCAAACTTTGTTAGGTTACCGATGAGACCTTCAGCAATGGCGCGTCTGCCCGTGATATAGGTATCTTCGTAATGGCGTTGGTAACCTCCGACGAGGTGTAACCCGCTGCCAATAGCAATTTTAGTTATGGCAATCGCATCGCCAACGATATTTGCCATTGGTTTTTCAACGATGACATGACAACCTGCGCGCAGGGCATATTTCACATGAATATCATGCAAGGAGTGCGGTGAGAAAACCCCTACAATGTCAAGGTCTTCGTGGTTGAGCATCTCAAGATATTCGTGTTCACCAAGATAACGTTTGAGGCTATTGGGTTTATAATCTTCAACCCGTTCTTTAAGTGCATTTTCTAAAGCGTCCAAACTTCCTTCATGAGCATCTGCAGCAGCGACAACTTGGCAATCGGGACGTGTTGCAAATCCCATTGTGTTGCCTCGTCCAGCACCGCCAGGTCCAATCACACCAACTCTTAATATATCGTTCTTACTTGCCATTATTTAATGTCTCCGGGATAGGTCAAAAAATTATAGTTATGTTAATTTGTATACTCATATACAGGCAACGTGACAGTTCGGACGGGTTATTGCTGATTCCACACAATTTGTTGAAAACGGTCAACAGTTTTTGGTGAGAAAAATTGTTCTCCAGTTTCAACGTTGACACGGGCAGGTACATATTCAATTAAAAACAACTTTCCATCCATTTCAAGCGTGTACGTGACCTTCTGATCAATTAGGTTTTCATCACAAGTTGCTTTATTATACATTTTCTACTTATGCTTTTCCACTAAAAACTCGGAAGAGTTTTTTGATTGGGTCGTAAAACTGATCAACAACCCGTTCTTTCAGCGGAATAATCGCATTATCCGTAATTGTGATATGTTCAGGACAAACTTTCGTACAGCATTTGGTGATGTTACAGTACCCGATACCGTCAGAATCTTTCAATTCTTCCAACCGATTTTCAGTATCAATAGGATGCATCTCTAAAGACGCTGCATAGACGAAAAACCGAGGTCCAATGAATTCGTCGTGAAGATCATGCTCACGCAAGACGTGGCAGACATCTTGACAGAGAAAACATTCAATACATTTTCGGAACTCTTGGACATGATCAATATCCTCTTGTTCCATGCGCCATGTGCCATCTTCTGCATCAGGGGGTCGTGGTGTGAAAGGTTTCATCTTTTTTTTCACTTTAAAGTTCCACGACACATCTGTTACGAGGTCTTTTATGATCGGAAATGCACGCATCGGTTCAACGGTGACAGGTTGGTCAAGTGGTAGATCGTTGAGTCGCGTCATGCACATTAATTTCGGGTTCCCGTTTACTTCTGCAGAACATGACCCGCATTTGCCAGCCTTGCAGTTCCATCGCACAGCAAGATCGTTTGCCTGATCTGCTTGAATACGATGAACAGCATCTAAGACGACCATCCCTTCGGAGACTTCTGTCTCATAATCAACGAATTGTGCTTCGTTTACATCACCGCGCCAGATTCTAAAAGTTGCTTTAGCCATTTTCAAGTCCTTCCAGTGTATCGTGTTATCCCATTTCCTCTATAATTTGCTGATACTCTTCAGTCAATTCAGGGACAGGTTCACGCCGAATAGCCATTGTGCCATCATCCGCTTTTTGGAGAATAGTGTTATATTTTCCTGCTTTTGGTTCTTCCTTTTCTGGAAAATCATCGCGAGAATGTGCCCCGATGCTTGCTCTGCGTTCAAGTGCTGCAAGCGCAATTGCCTCTGAAATGGTGAGCAGACAGTCAAGGTCAAGTGCAGTATGCCATCCTGCATTATATTCTCGATTGCCGATAGCATGGACATTGTTCGCTTTTTCACGCAGATTCTGAATTTCTTCCAATGCTTGCGTTAGACTTTCTTGGCTACGCGCAATTCCTACTAATTCCTGCATCTTCTCCTGCAGTTGTGCTTGAATTTCGTAAGGGTTATCACCATCTTCCGGATTATCAAAAGGTTTGAGAACATGCTGCGCAATTTCATCAATTGCGCTTTCTTCAAGTGGAACGTTCCCGTTTTCGGTAGCAAATTGTGCAGCGTATTCACCTGCTCGTTTTCCGAAAACAAGTAGGTCAGATAAAGAGTTACCACCGAGTCGATTTGCACCGTGTAAGCCCGCTGCACATTCGCCCGCTGCGAAGAGTCCTGGCACACACGTCATTTGGGAATCGGCATCCACACGAATACCGCCCATAATATAGTGTGTTGTTGGACCAACCTCCATCGGTTCTTCGGTGATATCAATGTCTGCAAGTTCTTTGAATTGGTGATACATGCTTGGTAGTTTTCTACGGATATGTTCAGTCGCATTGGGAATTTTCTCTTTAATCCAAGCGATGTCTAAGAACACACCACCGTGTGGACTGCCTCTGCCTTCCTGAACTTCTCGGACGATGCAGCGGGCGATATGGTCGCGAGTCAACAATTCTGGGGGTCTACGCGCTTCACGGTCACCTTGTGTATAACGCCACCCTTCTTCGGGGTTGTCTGCGGTTTGATTTACATAGAGTTCGGGGATATCGTCAAACATGAAGCGATTGCCTTCACTATTTTTGAGGATACCACCTTCACCTCTAACACCTTCGGTAACTAAGATACCTCTCACACTGGGGGGCCAAACCATACCAGTAGGATGAAATTGGACAAATTCCATGTCAATCAGTTCTGCACCCGCGTGATATGCAAGAGAATGTCCATCGCCAGTATACTCCCAACTATTGCTCGTAATTTTATATGCTTTTCCGACTCCACCCGTTGCCAAGACAACTGCTTTCGCAGAAAATATTTTGAAACGTCCCTTTTCACGCTCGTAACCGAAAGCACCTGAGACCCTATCACCTGTTTTAAGAAGTGTTGTGATGGTATTCTCCATGTGCACTTCAATGCCTTGGTGAATACCGTGATCTTGCAAGGCGCGTATCATCTCTAAACCGGTTCGGTCGCCGACATGTGCGAGTCGTGGATATTGGTGTCCTCCAAAGTTTCGTTGTAAGATGCTACCATCCTGTGTGCGATCAAAGAGTGCGCCCCAGGCTTCAAGTTCACGCACGCGATCAGGAGATTCCTTGGCGTGGAGTTCTGCCATCCGAGCGTTAGAGAGGTATTGTCCACCCTTCATAGTGTCGGCAAAATGGACTCTCCAACTATCTCTTTCATCTACATTTGCTAATGCGGCAGCGACACCGCCTTCCGCCATCACAGTGTGTGCTTTTCCAAGCAAAGATTTACAAACCAATCCAACTTTTAGATCGCTTGTTGATGCTTCAATCGCAGCGCGTAACCCCGCGCCTCCAGCTCCGATTATTAGAACGTCGTAGTCAAAAGTTTCATAAGATGCCAAACTAAATTTCCTCTCTATAAACATTTCATTCTTACAACGTATTTAAAATGTAATCCAGTCTTGACCTATCGCCGGTGCTATAAAACGGACATATACATCGGAAAAACCGACCCAACAGAGACTCATCCATGCCCAGAGCATGTGCCGATGATTTAAACAACTGACACAGTTATATGCCCCCCGACGAATGGGTGCTTTGGAGAGCAAATCAATACCACCGCCGACTAAGTGTCGTAAAGAGTGGCATCCAAGCGTGTAACCCCCTAAAAGGACGACATTACCTGCCAAAATGATAGTGCCTATGCCAATACCGAAAGTCGTTCCACCATTCCCATCGTCGAACCAGAGTGCTTTCCATACATCGTAAGCGAGGATACCGAGAAAGATGAGCGCGATATAAAGGAAATATCTATGGATATTCTGTATAATCAAGGGAAACGAGTGTTCGCCCCTATAATTATTGCGAGGCTCTGACACTGTGCAAGAGGGTGGGTCTGCCCAAAACGCTTTGTAATACGCGCCGCGATAGTAGTAGCAGGTAAAGCGAAATCCGAGTG
>JAPPMR010000041.1:0-1205 GCA_028818995.1 Candidatus Poribacteria bacterium
CAAGGTGTCAAAACATTCGCGGATACGCTGATAGGACTTAAAGACGTTAAATTTTTGAAATTGCTCACCCCATTTCTCATTTTACTTTTCACCGTAATCGGATGTTCCGAAACACCTTACACTGGTCCGATACTTACAGTAGATAATGTAAACCGATACCTCAGTTCGACGGGTGAAGATAAAATCTGCTTACAAGATGGATTTGATACGATTTGTTTAAAATATACACAAGTTGAGGCTGACGTTCAGGGAGATGGTGCGGCCTATGTTCATGTTCATCCAGCAAGCGTAGCCTACGTCTTCCATTTTGAAGATATTCCAATTTTGCTGGCAGAAAAGGCAATGGACACGACGGAAATTGTCCAAGGGTTGGTAGATTCCGAAAGAGTTCAGTTGCCCCCAAATAGTTTTGAGCCAAATACTGGCAATGCTAACCAAATTAACAGAGGTTGGACTCTCCAAATATACTATCCAGCGTCATTCCCAGAAGCAAATCGTGGCAGAACACCTGAAACCAGCGGACTTGACATCAGAATTGCAGAAGGAATGAAACTAAGAATTTATTCAGGAGATAAACTTGAAATAGAAAATTTTACACAAATCAACGGAGCCGATGGCACTCGCGGTGTTCAATTTTCTATTGATACGAAGAATTCCGAGATAACAATTCATGTAGTTGGCTTAATCCCCGGTTACACAGCAAAGTTCTACGTCAACGCTGATGATATAGTAGCTGATGAGGACAGGAGTATCTTTCAGTTGGAACCTTTACCGTAGTTCTACAAGGAGTGGTATCATGCAGAGAATCAAATCTTTTCCGCTAAAATTAATGTTTACTTTTCTCATTTTACCTTTCTGCGTAATTGGATGTTCCGACGCGCCTTATATAGGTTCTACAGATTCAATGCTGACACCTGATGACATAGATAATTATCTTTTTTCACCTGATGGTGAAACGCTGTGTCTTCAGAGCGGGTACGATTCAATTTGCCTAACACTTTATCCAAAAGGAAAAGATAGCACCTCACCTATAGTCCATATTTATCCATCACGTATCAGGTACGTTTTCTCCTATGAAGGCAAGACTATCTTGCAAGCAGAAAAAATAAGGGATAACATAGATATAATAACAAGTGTGCCACCAAGAGATGGTGGCACACCGCCTAATACGGGAGGCACTCCACCTAATACAGGTGGCACACCGC
>JAPPMR010000041.1:1305-6043 GCA_028818995.1 Candidatus Poribacteria bacterium
CACCGCCTAATACGGGAGGCACTCCACCTAATACAGGTGGCACACCGCCTAATACGGGAGGCACTCCACCTAATACGGGAGGCACTCCACCTAATACGGGAGGCACTCCACCTAATACAGGCGGCACACCGCCTAATACGGGAGGCACTCCATCTGATGACGACAGACCTCCCAATAATATTGTTTCACATTACGTTTTTAGCAATCCTCCGAATAACTTGCTCGGAGACGAATGGATAGTGTGGATATACTACCCGGACGACTATAGTGGACCGCGTGGATTACCAAATTCGCCTGAGGGATACGGGTTCACTATTAAAGTAGATGGTGGTGAAACAACAGAGTTTGCTCAAGTTACTGGTGGGGAACGCGGATCCGGCGTTAGGCTCGTCATTCGAACGGATCAGTTAGAAACATATATCACCGTAACATGGAATCCTCCCTATACGGATCGCTCCGCCACATTCACCCTTAAAAGTGATATTGACCTAAGAGATTATGACTTATGATCAGATTCAAGGTGTAGGATCATGGGGAAACAAATAAGTATCAGTGATATGTTTTGCCAACACTGCATTAAAAAAATGACAGATGCGTTGACTGTAGGGAGATATGTTTTACGCGCAGTCGTGAATCTGCATTACAGCAAACAGTGTGACCATCTTGACACATCACGCATTCCTACTTCCTCTTTTACAGCAAGCAAGTATAAAAAAGGGTTTGCAGCAGTCAAAAAACTCTTATCTCTATCATTAATATCAGTAGGAGTTATCTTAATTATAATTCTTGGTATGACCAGTTGTTCCGACATGCCTTATACAGGTTCAATGCTGCAGCCCGGCGATGTAGATAAATATCTTTTCTCGCCTGGTGACGGAAGAATTTGTCTTACCAATGGATTTGAGACAGTTTGCTTAACACTTGTGCCAAAACGAAGAGATGGTACCATACCCATCATCCATATCTACCCATCAAGCATTAAGTACATTTTCTATTATAAAGGTGTTCCTATCTTACAAGCAGAAAGACCGATGGACACTTCTGGAATAGTGGAACAGATAAGAGATGCGGGAGAAGATAATCAACCAAGAGATGGTGGCATTCGTTCGGTAGATATACCGCCTCCTCTCCCACCACCTCCAGAGGATCCGCTTCCGGTAGAGCCCCCATCTCCAGGGGATCCACCACCACATGAGACAGGCGGTGGTCAGCAACCTCCTGGCGATACTGGTCGTGGCAATCAACAAACCCCTGGTGGACAACAACCTGGCGACAACGGCGGCAGAAACCAACAACCTCCCGGTAATACAGAGGGTGGTGATGGCAATCAACAACCTCCTGGTGGACAACAACCTGGCAACAATGGTGATGGCAACCAACAAATCCCTGGCAATACAGGTGATGGTGGCAATCAACAACCTCCTGGTGGGCAAACACCTGGCGACAACGACGACGAAAACAATAATGGCGGGCAAACACCTCCCAGTAATAACAATCCACCGGTCAATAATAATCCGCCAGTCAAAAACAATCCACCAGTCAATAGCAATCCTAATCCCAGTGGGCACAATCCACCCGACAATGCGGATTCACACTACGTTTACGGGCACGAGAATGAGGATCCTACCCGCAACGGATGGATAATCTGGGTATACTATCCTCACAACTACGTGGCAGGTGGTCATCCGCGTAATAGTATAAATCATCCCGATGGTTGTGGCTTCACGTTGAGCATAACCGGTGGCACGAGAACAAATTTTACTCAAACCAGCGGTCCATGCACGGATAACGACAGCGACAACCGTGATGACTATAAAGGTTTCCCCTGCACAGGCGGTAGTAATGGCGTTGAAGGCAGCGATTACAGTGCCCAGTTCTTCGTGCGAGAAGATAATCCAAAGGACGAGGGATTAAGTGCCACGGAAATAGCAAACAAGAAAATAACAATTACTATAACGTGGACTGCAGGGATGTACGCCCCTCAGACTCAGACATTCAACATCATGAGAAAAGTTAGCATGAGAGAATATGATGCTGAACTGCCACCAGACCCAGGTCATACCAAACAAGATGGATGGAATTAGTCATAAAACAGGAAAGAAAATGGGATTCTGCTCTAAAGGGGTAGGACATGGACACAGCAAGAATTCATGTCAAAGCAGGCAATGGTGGCAACGGATGCATCAGTTTTCGTCGTGAGAAATTTGTGCCTCGCGGTGGTCCCGATGGTGGTGATGGCGGAAACGGGGGCAATGTCATCCTCGTTGCTACCCTTGGGATGAGTACCCTGATTGATCTACGTCATAACCCGCGCCAAGTCGCTGAAAACGGGGAGCACGGTGCTGGCAAGCAACGGGATGGTGCAGATGGCGCAAACCGTATCATCAAAGTTCCTGTTGGCACCATTATCAAAAATTTTGACACAGAGGAACTGCTTGCGGATTTGACAGAACCTGATGAGACCGTTGTGGTCGCACGCGGCGGCATCGGTGGCAAAGGCAATTCCCGTTTTAAGAGCAGCACCTTTCAGGTGCCGCGCGTCGCTGAAAAAGGTGAACCCGGAGAAGAACGTGAGATTAGCCTTGAAGTCAAATTCATCGCAGATGTTGGGTTAGTCGGTTATCCCAATGCTGGCAAATCCACCCTCTTAGCCCGAACCTCTGCCGCTACCCCTAAAATTGCCTCTTATCCATTTACAACCCTTATCCCAAACTTAGGGGTCGTTCGTATTGATCAAGAGCAAAATTTTGTGCTTGCGGATATCCCCGGACTAATAGAAGGTGCACATAAAGGCGCGGGATTAGGACACCAATTTTTACGACACATTGAACGCACCAAGATGTTGATTCATGTCATTGACCTCAGTGCCACTGATGGTAGAGATCCCATCCAAGACTATGAGCAGCTAAATCTTGAACTCGGGCATTACAATCCGATGTTGACCGAGCTACCCCAAATCATCGCGCTTAATAAGATTGATATGCCAGAAGCAGAAGCAAATTTAGCACGCGTCCAAGAATTTTTTGGCAAGCGAAAAGTTTTCCCTATTTCTGCTGTTACGGGTGAAGGTGTAAATGCTTTAATGCAACAAGCATACCGTTCCTTGCAATATCTTGAAGCAAAGGTACGGGAACAAGCTGAAACAACAATCACCTTTGAACATGAACTTCCCCCTGAACCGCGTGCCCGGTTTGAACTCCATAAAACTGAAAAAGGATTTGTTGTCACTGGTGAAGAACCGAAACGTGCTGTTGTTATGACCGACATGGAAAACGAACAAGCGTTGATGCTACTGTTTCGGAAGTTAAAAAAGATGGGTGTAATAAACGCTCTTACCCGTTCTGGCGTCAAAGAAGGTGATACAATTCAGATTGATGAATCCGAGTTCACCTATAGTCCAAAAATACTTAAATAAAGTGGCACAGCATGGGGCACTCCGAAGAAATATTCACTCAGATGCAATCTCGCCAAAAAGTCAACGACACTGCTCAACACAAGACAATCTCAGAACGCGAATGTTTGTCTAATGTGAAACGCATTGTCGTAAAAGTTGGCAGCAGCACGATTTCAGACAACCTGCGCATCAATGAGGCCGCACTTGATGGACTTGTCCACGATTTAGCCACTGTCAAACAGAATGGAGTGGAAGTTATTCTTGTTACATCGGGAGCGATTGCAGCCGGGTGGCCCTATCTCGGTCTCAGCACAAAACCACAGACGTTACCCGAATTGCAAGCATCCGCGGCTGTTGGACAGATTCGGTTGATGGCTGCCTACGAAGAACGTTTCCGCCACTATCAACAAGTGTGCAGCACCCATTTGCTCACACAGGATGATTTCTCTGATAGGAAACGTTACACCCGTATGAATGATGCCTTGCAGGCACTACTTCAACTTGATGCGATTCCTATTATTAATGAAAACGATAGTGTTGCAGTAGATGAAATTAAGGTTGGCGATAACGATACGCTCTCAGCCTACGTAACAAACCTTGTTCAGGCTGATCTCCTTGTCATCCTTTCCGATCAACATGGTTTTTTTACCGAAGACCCAAGACAAAATCCAGATTCGGAATTAATCCATACCGTCAACGTTATTTCGGAGGAAATGTGGAAAGCCGCGGGGCAAGCTGGCACAACCCGTGGCACTGGTGGGATGGTCACAAAGTTACGCGCTGCTGAAATTGTCACCGCTTCCGGTGAGATGGTAGTGATTGCCTATGGACGAGAGCCTCTTATAGTTACACGTCTCCTTAAAGGCGAACTACTTGGCACCCTTTTTCTGCCCAATACCCGTATCTCTGGGCGTAAACGATGGATCGCCTATTCGCGTCCACCCAAAGGTTACCTTGTTGTAGATAACGGTGCCCGAAACGCACTGATTCAAGGTGGAAAAAGTTTATTACCCGCAGGTGTTCAGCGTGTTGAAGGGCATTTTAATTATAGTGATACGGTTTCATGTTTCACCGAGAATGGAGTTGAATTTGCGCGGGGTTTGATAAACTATAACTCCACAGAGACTTCAAAACTCGCTGGTAAACAGACGCAGGACATAGAAAAAATTCTCGGATACCACGATTACGATGAAATTATACATCGGGATAACCTTGTATTGCTTGGTTGATTCAAGATTTCCAGATCAACAATTGTAAAACGAAAGGGATCAGAGCTATTCAATTCTCGAATAATTTATTCTTTTCTCTAAAACCTCTTACTGTAGGAGCGAGCTCCAGCTCGCG
>JAPPMR010000471.1 GCA_028818995.1 Candidatus Poribacteria bacterium
GTTCAGAGCAACCGCCCGTGTCTTTATCACTGCAATGGAAATCATTGTCAGTTTGTCTTCGTACCCGACTGCCAAAATAGCCCGACGCTCTCATGAATATCGTCCTCTTGGACTTGGATTCGCCAACTTAGGTGCACTTTTAATGCGATTGGGTATCCCTTATGATAGTGCGGAAGCATGCAGCTACGCAGGTGCTATTACCGCTATCTTAAGTGGACAAGGTTACCAAACGAGTGCTGAAATCGCAAAAAGTATTGGACCTTTCGCAGGATACGCTAAGAATCGGAATTCAATGTTAGGCGTTATCAACATGCATCGGGATGCCGCATACAAAATTGATGCCACAACTTGCCCGTCTGATCTTTTAGAGGCAGCGCGCGAAGACTGGGATATCTGCCAGCAAAAAGGCGAAAACTGGGGATACCGCAATTCGCAAATCAGTGTTATCGCACCAACGGGAACCATCGCGCTCCTAATGGACTGTGATACAACTGGAATTGAACCAGAATTTGCACTCGTTAAATTCAAAAAATTGGCGGGTGGCGGTTATATCAAGATTGTGAATCAGAGTGTTCGAGACGCTCTGGAAAAACTTGGCTACATACCGCAACACATAGAAGCGGTTGTCACGCATATTGTCGGAACAGGAACACTTGAAGGCACACCATATATCAATCCTGAATCCCTCAAATATAAAGGGTTCACTGAGGAAGATATTGAACGCGTTGAAGAAATGTTGCCGAGTGCTTTTGACCTGAATCTCGCTTTCGCACCCGGTATATTAGGGGAAGAATGTCTTGAAAGATTAGGCATCGCTGCTGATAAAGCTGCAGCTCCAGATTTTGAGCTGCTTACTTATCTTGGATTCAATCCAAGCGAAATCGCAACCGCAGAAGAAATTATATGTGGCACAGGTACTGTTGAAGGCGCACCACATTTGTCGTCCAAACACTACCCTGTTTTTGATTGTGCGGTGCAATCCGGTAAGCACGGCACTCGTTTTATTCATCACATGGGACCGCTAAAATTAATGGCGGCTGTACAACCTTTTATTTCGGGTGCTATTTCAAAAACAGTTAATGTCCCACGTGAAGCAACAGTAGATGACATCAAGGAACTTTATGTTGAGGCGTGGCGTCTCGGCGTGAAATGTCTTGCTATCTATCGGGATGGGAGCAAAGGCAGCCAACCGCTCTCAACCAGTAGCCAGCAAGACGCACAGGGTGAAACCAGTGAACGTCCTATTAGGAGACGTCTCGCAGATACCCGAGACTCAAGAACACATAAATTCAGTGTCGGTGGTCATGAGGGTTACATGCATGTCGGCTTTTTTGAAGATGGCACTCCAGGTGAAGTCTTCCTCACTATGAGTAAACAGGGGTCTACCATCTCAGGACTCATGGACTCTATTGCTATCCTCATCTCTGTCGCATTGCAATACGGTGTGCCGTTAGAGTCATTGGTTGACAAATTCAGTCATGTCCGATTTGAACCATCAGGATTTACCCAAGACCGTGATATTCCAATGGCAAAGTCAATTGTTGACTACGTTTTCCGCTGGCTCGGAAAAGAGTTTCTCCAACAAGATATGCAAGAAGACTCTGCTGGCGTTCTTGAGTTGGATGAACAGATGGCATTACCTGAAGAAATCCATCCGCCTGCACACGGCAATAACGGTGAATCAGATCCGTGGACTGATCGTGAGAGAATAATTACACTCCGACACGGAGACTCCCCGGCATGTCACGAGTGTGGCACAATTATGATTCGAAGCGGTATCTGTTATCGTTGCACCAATTGTGGAGCAACGAGCGGCTGTTCATAAACCCACCACTATGAATAAGTATAGGACTTACGTAAACCAAAACAAGGTTAGCGTAAGTCCTATTGTTTTTAATGTGTGTTCGACAAAGTTTGCAGATCAGGTAGAGCGCAGCGAAACCCTAATCAACGCTATGAATGCCTTTGGTAGAATGCGCTTTTTGGCATTCTACATGATTCAGCGGGTGTCAATTTAGGAAAATATCTGTGTTATTGTGAACACCTCTAAATACTTGTGATTATTGGGATTGTCCCATATTTAGTCCCGTAGGGACGAGATGTTTATAGCGCACCATATAAGCACCCTTCTTTAGCTCCGTAGGAGCGACATATTCTGATGGATAAACGGATGTGACAACATACTGCCCCTACGGGGCTCAAGAACATGTTCACCTTGTTTTCTATAAACATTGCGTCCCTACGGGACTGAAGAGGGCTTCCATATTTGGAAAATCCTTAAATTGACACCTATGGGTAGAGCATAGCGAAACCCAAAAATATTGTAGGAGGCGTTTGCAACGCCGATAAATCGGACTTTCAAAGTCCTCCCACAAGAGTGGTTCGCGAGAATTGCACAGTTCTGAAATGTCTGTAAATTCATATTGCCGACCCAGCATAAATATGGTATCCTTAACAGACGCTTGAGTTGAGTAGATGGTCGCGTCCCATAATTGGGATGAGGAAAGTCCGGACTCCGTAGGGCAGGGTGCTGGGTAACCCCCAGGAGCGGCAACGCTATGGAAAGTGCAACAGAAAATAGACTACAACGTAACGTTGTACAGGTGAAACGGTGCGGTAAAAGCGCACCAGTCCATAAGGTGACTTATGGAGCTGGCAAACCCCATCTGGAGCAAGGTAAAATGTGGACATTTAGAGGTGTGCCCGCCTCGTCCCGGGTAACCGCTTGAGGTTGATGGCAACATTGATCCCAGATGAATGATCATCACATACAGAATCCGGCTTATTCTCAACTCAAGCCAATCAATAAGAAATTTACTTACAAATTTTACCTTCTCACATAATTTCGCCCGAGTATTATGGTCGCTAAAGTCAATTCTGACCTTTTTGAGGCCTCCTTAAGAGTCTTATTTTTAAATACACTCAGAAGTCGAGGCAAGTACAAATATGCACGTTATAGAGGGCTCCCACTAAGGTATGCTGGCGGGAAAAGTCTTGGTGTAGGACATATAATAGAGCAACTTCCTGATGGACTTGAAAAACTTGTATCTCCATTTATAGGAGGCGGTGCCGTTGAAATTGCTTGTGCTAAAGAACTCAACATACAAGTTTGTGCTTATGACATTTTTGATATTCTCGTAAACTATTGGCAAGTACAACTTTCGTTAGGTAGTGCACTCGCAAAACGACTTGAACAGTGGCAACCCACAAAAACACAATATACAAAGGTTAAGAATAGACTCAAAGCACATTGGAATAGTGAAAAACTTATTTCTGAACCCTTAGAATTGGCAGCACATTATTGGTTTAATCACAATCTCTCCTACGGTCCCGGTTTTCTTGGGTGGATGTCTAAAATTTATGAATCGCCAGAGAGATATATCCGCACATTAGAGACAGTACGTAATTTCAGATGTCCAAACTTGTCTGTCCATACAGGCAGATTTGAGGAAACCCTTCCAACACATTCAAATGACTTTCTATATTGCGATCCCCCCTACTATCTTGATGAAGGGGAAATGTTCCGAGGTATCTATCCACAACGGAATTTCCCTGTCCATCACAAAGGTTTTAACCATGAATTGCTGCGCGACCTGCTCCACAATCACAAGGGAGGTTTTGTCCTTTCGTATAACGATTGCCAAACTATTCGCCAATGGTACACTGACTTCCAGATTCTTGAAGTCCAGTGGCAGTACACATTAGGACAAGGCGAAACCCGCATTGGCAAGAATCGGATTGAAAATGGGACAGGACATGTCAAGCAGTCTCATGAACTTTTAATTGTAAAGAATAGCTAAAGTTACACAACCAATCCTACATAACTGCCAGTTTCTTTGACATTTATGGGATCATACGTTATCATAATATTATCGTGAAATACATAAGATAAAACAAAACAATTCAATATCGTTTATGATTCAATAAAATGAAATTCGCCACTTTACATAAGAAACCACTAATCTATTTCAGATCTATACTGCTATCCCTTTTTCTCATCTTGCTACTGGTGATTGTTTCATTGACACCCAGTACTGGTGAAAAAAGCACTCCCGACTTCACCAAAGAAGGCATGCCATTTCTAAAGCAGTACTGCTTCGACTGTCATGCTGGTGATGAACCCAGAGCAGACCTCTCACTTGACACATTCAAAGATAATTTCTCGCTAATCAAGAATCACGATGTCTGGGAAAGAGTGTTAGAAATGCTGGAGACAGGTCAAATGCCACCAGCGGATGCCGATCAACCACCTCTGGCGGAGTTGGAATCTTTTATCCAGCAAATTGATGCGATTTTTGAGGACGCAAGTCGCACGGCAAAACCGGATCCAGGTCGCGTAACAGTTCGCAGACTTAACAGAGTCGAATATAAGAACAGCGTTCGAGATTTGTTGTGGGCGGATTTTGATCCGACTGAAAATTTTCCTGCTGATGATGTAGGACACGGATTTGATAATATCGGTGATGTGCTGACAATGTCACCACTGCTGATGGAACGGTATCTTGAAGCGGCAGAAGCCATCGCTACACGTGTTATCATAGTAAATCCGCCCAAACCAGCAAGACATTACCAAAACGTAACACGACTTGATCCGCGCCACAAAGATGTGCCTAACAAACGTTTTCGCATACTTGATCCGACTGCAACAGAACCGTGGAAATCTGGACCTTTTACGACAGGCGCATCGTATTTCAAATTTCTCCCAGATGTAGAAACGTATCTTCGCGCAACACTTTATGCTGAAACTGAAAGTGATACACCTGTTGAGGTTGCGCTACTCATTCAAGGGAAAGCACTTGAAGATGTATCTACACCTGATGAACTTACACGATTAGTAGGTGTTGACCCCACGGCAGACAATAATATCAAGATTCTCAAGATTTTTGAAATTACCTCACGCGATCCAAAAAAGACACAGACGGTTGAATTTCTCGTTAGTCGTGTCGCAAACGTTGAAAAGGTTGGCATCGCAATGGTAAAACCTGCACAGGGTGAACCAAACGCAAAACTGCAAATTAGAGCGGTTTGGTCCGAAGGTCCATTGGAAACGAGACCGAAATCACAACTCAAAATATTAGCCTGCACACCAGACATCCCTCAAGCAGAACAGACTCGGGAAGTCCTAAGCCGTTTGCTTCGCAAAGCATATCGCCGTCCACCAACTGAAAATGAAGTAGAACAACTTGTTCAGTTTGTTGAATCTGTCCAAGCAAACGGTGCCAAATGGGAGGCAGGTATTCAGCAAGCGATTAAAGTCATCCTCTGTTCACCAAAGTTTTTATTTCGGTTGGAATTAGATGACCGCCCACAGAGTGAAGATCCAATCTCGATAAATGAGTTTCAACTCGCCTCACGACTTTCCTACTTTTTGTGGAGCAGCCTCCCTGACGAAGAACTCCTTGAATTAGCGGAGAAAAACCAACTGACTGAAAATCTTGAGGAACAAGCGAAACGGATGCTTGCAAATCCGAAAGCAATGGAATTAGCTACCAATTTTGGTGTGCAATGGCTACAAATACAAAGGTTAGAAACGGTTACACCCGACCCCGAACGTTTTCCAACTTTCAATCCGAAACTACGAAAAGCGATGTTAAAAGAAACAGAACTGTTTCTGGAATCCATCTTTCGTGAAGATCAGAGTATCCTGAATCTGTTGGATGCAGACTATACGTTTGTTAATCAACGTTTGGGAGGACATTATGAGATTTGGAGTGATGCACAAGGAGAACCGATTAAAGGTGACACGTTTCGGCGGGTTACATTGAAAAACTCTGCACGCGGTGGTATCCTGACACAAGCCAGTGTGCTGACGGTAACCTCTAATCCCACTCGCACCTCACCTGTAAAAAGAGGACGTTGGGTTTTGGAACAGATACTCGGTTCACCGCCGCCACCCCCACCACCGGATGTGCCCGAATTGGAAGAAGATCACGATGCTATTACTGGAACTACATTGCGAGAACGTCTTGAACAGCATCGCGAAGACCCTGCTTGCGCCAACTGCCACGCCAAAATGGATCCGATCGGATTTGCAA
>JAPPMR010000774.1 GCA_028818995.1 Candidatus Poribacteria bacterium
TGCCACCCCAGTCGCGCATCATTATCCGCTGAAATCCCAGAAGTGCTAAGCTGCTTGCATTGATGATTCTTGAACCTGTAACAATCTCAAAGTATTCTACGGGGTACATAGGTGCTTGAATCAGCAACATTCCGCCATTGACCACCATCCACGACAGCGCGGTAGAGGTAATCAGGAACAGTGCGATAATGCTGCAGGCAACCCAAAACGACATGCCAGCGTAGAAGCAGAGACCGGCAAGCAGAAAGAAACTAAAAATTGCTCCCAGAACTGCCCATCTATACGGCAATACTTCATCTGAGTCGTTGATAGTTGTAGTGGAAGATTGCAGGAATGTTTTCTTTAGAAGGTCTATGATATGCAAGCGACTGTTGATTAGAAACGCAAGAACCATAACTACATAGGCAGCCATTGTCTGTCCCCTTGCACAAATCCATGGACTGATAGGAATTGCAAAGGCGTTGATAATGATGTACTGCAACTTAAAAAACAAAAAGAAAAACCAGCAACTAAACGACACCTCCATAGCCAGAAAGTAGGTTATACCGATAACAGAAAAATAAAGAAAGAACCGGAATTGGGGCCACCATCTCATTACGACCCAAGGACGTTCTGTAAATGGCGCGGAAAGGTCGTACCGATTCGGAATAGACGGAAGCGCGGGAAAATACTCGTGCAGTCCGTTAAGTAGATGGAATGCGGCGGCAATGCCGAATCCTATCCATACAAGGCGATTCCTGAAGAGACTGCTCACACCTCTTTGCATTGAGGCTTGCTGAACCATCTCTACAGGAACAGTAACAAGCGGAAATATAAATCTTTCTCGTTCGACCCACTGTTTTCGCAAGATGATTGACACACAAATTGTCACACAATAGAACAGAAGGATGAAAACTGACCATACTACAATCGGTTTTATCCAAAGTGCCCATGGAACAGACGACTCTCCCTCATAGAAATTGGTAACAGCATGTTTATCCCAGACTATTAGCCATTCTGGAAAGTGAGCATGAAGTGTTTCTGCCCATTCGTTTTCAGGTGTAGCAAAATAGACCGGTGCAGCTAAATAGGGTAGTAAAAATCCCATCATTCCCTTTGATGGAATCGCTGAACTAACCCCCATCATCACCCATATTACGATCAACTCCGCTGGATTTAGCGTTGCGCGAGGGAATACCTTTTTTAAAATAGGGTTGATGACAAGCGTGAGAAAGATCAATGTAAAGACAGCACCTAAAGGGAAATGATTTCCGGTGACGTCTGTTCCTTGGAGATAGTAATCGTTGTACGGGGTAATTGCTGTTTGTACAATGACGAGTGCTAAACCGAGTAGAAGTGATCTTACGGTCATCTATTTTCCACCTCGCTTTAGCACACAATTTTTAAGAAGCGGCTTAAAATCGGGAACAAACAACGCACTAATGGGAAGCAACTCTGGGTATCATTTGCGGGTGTGCATAGACGGTAGCATCAAAACTCTTTTGCATGAGTTCCCACTTAATATCTTGATAATCCGCATGTTCGGAGAGATCGTTGTGTTCCCACGGGTCATTGTCAAGGTCGTATAATTCGCAAATACTTTTTTGGTGGTATACAACGAGTTTCCAACGCCTGTCCCGATACATTGTGGCATGTGTTTGATCGGGTGTTGCAAGTGCTCCGAAAAATTCACAACGAGCTGCTTCTCGGTGTTCGTTGGTAGAAGCATCACCGCGTAGAAGTGACGTTAGTGACCTACCTTGCACGTAGTAAGGTATTTCTATACCCAACATATCGTATAGTGTGGGGACAATATCAAGTAGCTCAACAAGTGCATCGCTTTGAACGTTTTCCAAAAAGTGTGTTGGTAATGAGATAATAAGTGGCACCCTTGCCAATCCTTCGTAAAAACGGCACCCTTTGAATAACAATCCGTGGTCTCCGAGCAATTCCCCATGATCGGAAGTGAAGATAACAATAGTGTTTTCACGAAGTCCTTCCGCATCAAGATAGTCAAGTATACGCCCAAATTCATGGTCAACCAATTCAATCATAGCGTAATAGGATGCTTGCACCTGTTTATCGTCAAATTCTGAAGGATGTTTCGCCTTTGATTGAAAATCAATACCTGCATCAGTTAACTTTGCCTGAAATGCTATATCGCTTTCTTGAAAGTAGGAACCGGGTAGCGTTTCTGGGTCGTAGCGACGGTAGTATTCCCAAGGTGCGTCAAACCCTGGATGCGGATCAAAGGGATTGATGTTAAGCATCCACGGTTGATCTTTCCGGCGATTTTTCTGGATAAATTCAATCGTTTTTTCTGTGCACCAGTAGGTTTGATGGAGATGGGGTGGGATATTATCGCAATCGGGAGTTGGTTCAGGAAATTGCCCAGTGTTTTTCTTTGGTTTTTGGACGACTGCTCGCTGTTGCAAAAGTTTACCAAGGTCCTCACCTTGTGCTCGGATCCAATCTGCGTATTCGTGTCCAAATGCGTTCGGTTTTCCGTGGTCGTGACTATATTGGAAGTAGCGGTAGCCATCGTTGACACGATGTTCTTGTGCGTCGAATGCACTTGCGAGATGTAGTTTACCGATTAAGCCGCAGTCATAACCTTCCTGAGCAAGAACGTGAGACACTAACCGATCTTCATAGTATTGCGGAAAAACGGGGTTTCCATTGCCAGTAACGCTTATAGCAGAGGGATACATGCCCGTCATAAAACTTGCACGTGAAGGCGTGCAGATGGGAGACTGGCAATAGGCGTGCGTGAATGAGACAGATTGCCTGACAAATTCGTCGAGTCTTGGTGTATGGATATGTGAATTTCCTAACGCTCCGATAGTATCAAAGCGCTGTTGGTCTGTACAGTACCACAAGATATTTGGACGTTGTTCCATTTCTATTATTCCTTGTAAACTAAGTTGTTGGAATTCAGAGTTCCCAACTATTTTATCAAATCTTCACCTTTTGATTAAGGAAAATTTTACGGTTCCTAATCAGGCTTGAAAAGTGACAATTATGTCAGTATACTAATAATGCAAAATAAAAGAAAAACATGGAGATTTCAAATGAAGACGTTGCTATTGGTAAATATGACCGATCTTGCTGATGTTTACCCCGAAGATGTATCGGATATTCAAAAAGCGATTGAGGCGTTCGCGCGTAGACATAATGCTGATATACTTGATATTGATGAGATATACCAAGAAAAGACAGGAAAACACATTAAAATTCCGGAATATCCCAACCCTAAGTTAACAGAAATGGCAAGGGAAATCAAATCTGAAATCATCTCGCAAACTGGAGGAAAACTGGATTATCTCATATTGGTAGGAGATGAGAACATTATTCCGATGTGGGAAATTAGTTTGGACAGATTACGCTTTCACACAGATTCTTTTTATGCGGATTTAAATGGCGATGGTTTTCCTGAAGTTGTGGTGACGCGGATTCTTGGAAACGCCGAAGCAATGAAGCGGCAACTGAGCAAAACTACCCAAATCGGAGGACCGGAAACGTCGATTTTATGTTCCGAGGATACTCGCATCCATCTGGAAACGCAGCGGTTTCTTGATGTGTTAACACATCAAGGACATCAGGTTGCAGTCATGGGAAGAGGGGGTGCGGAACAACTACCTCAATCAGATCTGATTATCCACTTCGGACATGGAACTCCGCAAAGTTTGAGTAATAGGTTTGGTGAGGATTTTGTGACGGCAAAAAGAATGCCAACGTTGTCACGTCATCCAATTGCGATTGTTGATGGATGTGCCACCACACCACCGGGTTCAGCGTTGTTACGAGCGTTTTTAAACAACGGTTGTCGTGCCTATCTGGGTAGTACAGCTACCGTTGCAGGAATGACTCCCGCTCGGTATACTAATCAGTTAGTGATGCATTTCCTTGATGCATATCAAGCACATCCAGAATGGCCCGTGGCAAAATTGCTTTCTGTAGCACGCGCCGAATACGCGAATGTAACGAATCTTTGCGACGTTTTACTGGAACTTGAACAGACAGGAACTATTCAGCGACTTGATAGAGAGAAAAGTACACACTTGATGACGTTTTTAGAATGGCATGCCTACGGCGATCCGTTTGCGTGTTTACACCAAGGAGCGGCGCGGTCAGTTTTTGCCAAGCACTCGCTGGTAAAATCTCCGATGCTTCTGTCAGTAGGAGAGAAAAATGCTGTTGAAGCAACCTTTGAATTAGAAAATACAGATGGTCAGCCGATACTTTTTCTCCGATCGGATTGGTTGAATTCGGTTTCATCTTCGCTTACCGTTCAGATTGAACAGAATGGACAAACAATACACCAGTTGCAAGGGGATGCGGACATTATCTATCAACATCTGGAAGATATATGTGTTGGCGGTTATGTTGATGGCGATATGTATCACGCTTATTGGTTATTGCCGTTACAAAGAGAAGTAGGGCAAAACAGTCTGCAAGTTACACTTGTGAGTCAAGAGGGAGCGTTAACTATTTTGTCAGATTCCGCAATAGAGATTTGGCCCGATTGGGAAACTATTTCTGCTCCTGATGAAAAATAAGGGATCCTATAAAAAGGATGTGCAATTTTAGTTTATGGATTTTCCAAGACCATCTCTGATTGATGAAAAGCGCGAAGACGTGGTTGCTAAACCATTTTTCTCACTTCTGAAACATAGTCCTGACAAACTAAACCTGAATCGGAGCAAACTGCCCCTCAGTAGGCTCTGCTCAGCAGAACCATGCCTCAGTTATCCGTGGAGCGGGTAGATGTATTTGTTTTGTGTTACGGCACAGCGGAGTGTGCCTACTACCATGCATATCGGCGGCGAGTTCCCATATCCGATAAAAGGTTTCCAACATATCAACACCAGTTCGCGCGTCGTTTTCTACGAGCGTGTTGACAGTTTTATGAAGTTCATCCATCCGTGCGTCAGGGTGCGCCCACATATAACTAAAAGCAGCTTGGTCAAGTGTGAGAGAGAGTGTTTTCGTCTCGGGACGGTTCAGTAGATACGAACCGGGCGGAATGAGCAACCGAACAGCAAACTGTACAGGATCAACATGATAGGCGAGGCTGTATGTATCAACGAATTCAAGGATTTCAAGGTAGTCGTCAAGGGTTGTCCATGGTGTAAACGGCACCCATGTTGGACGCAGAGCAATGCCCGCACCGTGAACGATGTGAATTGCAGCTTCAACATCAGCGCGAGTGTGATGTTTCTCCAAAATCGTTAGCACTTTCTCGCTCAGCGATTCCACAGCAGAGATAAGGAATCGGCATCCAAGTTCTGCAAATTCTGGAAAATGTTTACTGTGTTTGAGAATATGCTCAATCTTCGTTGTAAAGTCAAAAGTGAGATTAGGGAATGCCTCATGCATGGCGCGCAGGATACGAAGTCCGTGCATCGGGCCGTTGAGAAAATCCGGATCGCCAAATGTGATATGTGTTGCCCCTTCAGCAACCTGTCTCTGAATTTCGTCTAACACAGTTTCCCGCTGTACAGGATAAAACTTGCCATAATAGACGGGTGGAATAGGACAGTGCGTGCAAAGGTGCTTGCATCCGTGCGTTGTCTCTGTATATCCGACGGTGCGCACTTCACCGTTATCCTCAAATCGTGCGTATTTTTCCAGAGAGGGTAGTATTCCGTGTTTCAGGGTTATCGGGCGAGGTCCCTGTCCATCAAGTCCTTTTTCTTCTACAAGGGATTGCACTAATGTAACAAGTTGTGTTGACGCTTCACCACCTATGCAAAAGTCAACACCGTGTGAAAGTAGGTAATCCGCATTAAGTTCAGCGTAAAGTCCATACATGCATATTGAGGCATCTGGATTGAGTTCGCGAATTCGTTGGAGAAGGTGAACACCAAGCCGTAGGGCAGTATGCATCGGAACAGAAATGCCGATAAACTGAGCGCGTTTAACCTTTTCAGCATCCAGCGGTTCAACAGCGATGTCAATGGTATCAGGCGAAAATCTAGCAGCTTCAAGCGTACTGAGTGGACGTGTCAGTCCCATCGGTCGGTGTCCGAGTTCGTAGCAGGAGATTAAAAGG
>JAPPMR010000244.1 GCA_028818995.1 Candidatus Poribacteria bacterium
CCCCAAAAGCGCACACCACGCTGAACCCTCGCCATCAACGACGAGAACGCGCCCTTCGCCCGGTGTTTCGAGTATCTCGCGCACCAGCACATTGTCTTCGCAAACTTTGACCGTGGCAATTGGACCGCAAAATGCCATCACACCGCCATAGTCATTGAATATCGGCTCGGCAACTTGCAGTGCCGGATCAGTTTCGTGTTCATCACACAAATCAGTGGTTTTGAAAGCCATTAATCACCTCGTAAATATCTTTAAACATTGAATCTGCATTTTTACAACCCCTATAATTGCGCCTCAAAAGCGACTTGTCAAAGAAAAAAGCCATGTAACAAATTGCGACAGTCTAATTCTCAAATCCCTACTGGACTTATCAGTTCTATATGGATATATTTTTACACAGGCTACGATGAGATACGCTGAATTTAATCCTAAGACAATTTTTCACGACTCGCCCTCATGCCCCTGAAGCGGCCAGCACCTAATAATCCACCATCCAGCTATCGAATTGACCGAAATGAAGCAGTATTCTTTCGGCGAGTCAGCAAAGCAGAGCTTGAAAGTGTAAGAGCATCTCATCGTCTTGAACCAATGGAAGGCATGACCGATGGCAAGCACCTCACCACCACGTCAGAACTGGCACTAAAATGGGGACAGCGGATAGTCAACGAAGGGTGGGAAAATGAGATAGGTTTTGTCTTAGAAGTACGCTTGTCTGCAATCATTGCAGAAGAAATAGACTTTGTAGGTGAAATTGATGGCATTGGAGCCTGCTATTTTGCTAGTTTTGACCAATTAGAAAGCGCGAAAACATCTGAGGTGAATCTATGAAACAAGAGCTCGTTGCGAAGATACGTTTTTCTCCAGAACTACAAGACATCTGGCCGAAGACGGTTCTAACTGCTGAGGCACATCTGAACGATAGCAATGAAGGCGCGGTCCCCTGGTCAATGCGTGCGGAGCTCTGGAACTCACCGAATGAGGATGGGATAGCCTGGGCATGGATTTCATTCCTGTCTCCCAAAGCTCCCTTTGCGGAACTTCCTCCTCTCAAGCCGTTCAAGCTCACACGCGGAAGCACTGTTGTTGCTCATTGTACTATCTGTACTGACTTTGTCCAATCTCAGAGTGAAATGCAGCAGACAGAGAATGACTTCGTAAACAACCCTCATAACTCTATACGTAAAGCCGCTTGATATGTATTTGACCGTTCACAGAGTAGTTTCGCGCCAAGCTGAGCGTGGAATCAATGGTGCCCTCTATAAACACGGTACAGATCGACGAGATCCGGTCTGGAATCCTCCAGACCTTGAGGGTATTACATCGAGAAACCTCGGAACTCAGATAATGTATCGTGCAGATATTAAACCAGGTGGAAACGCAGTAGAATGCTTTCTTGATATTGTATTTCCCGATGATTTTTCTGAGCTTGAACTTGAAAAAGTTCTTTCGGAATTCCGCAAATCTATTCACTCTGCCCGGACAACACTAACATTTGGTTCGGTCACGATAGATTTCGCTGTGAACCTTGGTGAGAGTAATCACATACACGAAAATTTCGACCAACTCTATAACGCGGCTATCGAGCTATTTCGCAATCGCAATCTTCAAAACATTCTACCCCCTCTTGTGATTATTGAAACACAGGATGAGGAATATCGATATTTTGAACTCAACTCAGAAAGCAAAAGACGATTGCGAACAGAATTTGGTTCAAATGTAAGCACTGACTGTGTTAAATTACCGCACTCTGTCACTTCTGATTTTAAAGAACTCTACGGAGAGTTATACCCTTTCGTATCCGAGTGGATCACCGACAAGCCGAGAGCGGACTTGTCCGGGCTCGGTGGCATAAGAGTATTGCACAACGGGCAATCGGTATGGGAGTGGATTCCTTATAATTTACCTCGTAGTGCATCAACACAATGAGATTGACAATTTGTGGCTATTCATGGCATAAGTAAAAATCCCCGTCATAATCACATCTGACGAGGATTTATTTTTTGAGGGGTTAAATCCATCCAAATGCTACGCCTAACGCTTCGGGAAATTCAAGAGGCATCAGTCGAAGAGCGTCTCCATTTGATTGAGCTTCTTCTCCAGTCTCTGAAGAAAGACATAGAAACAACCTCGCCTGCACCAAAAAAAAATTTCACCATGCGTAAATTCAGTCTGGGTGAAGAGGTCCATGCAGATCGCGATCAACTGTATAATGAACGAACAAACTGATTACGTTTGCCATTGACACTAACCTGCTTGTCTATGCACATAACACAGACTCGGAAATGGTTTGAATATCATGACTTATTTTGCTCAACGGACATGCACCGTAATTGACATGCACCGTAATTAAAGAAGACAATTCTGAGGATCAATCACAGGAGACCTCCGAGCCCCTGACTAATTTCGCAGACAAAAGTGCCTATGTGCTGATTGGCGAACCCGGGGCTGGCAAAACTACGGCATTCAAGTGCGTAGCTGATTCCCATAATGGAATTTACATTACCGCGCGTAACTTTCTCGCTTTACCCTCGAAGCCGGAATGGCAAGACACAACCCTCTATATTGATGGACTGGACGAAACACGGGCCGGATTGACCGATGGACGTACTCCTTTAGATCAAATTCGCCTCAAGCTCCATCAATTGGGATGTCCGAAGTTTCGGTTGTCTTGCCGATGGGCGGATTGGTTTGGATCAAATGACAGAAAACATCTGAAAGATGTATCGAGCATTTCGACGCCTACCAGGAATCGGTAAAATTGTGGTTCCCGAACTGGAAGAAACCTTTCGAGAGATTTTGTCAGACACTAATAGAGAGCATACACACCAACCTTACGTGATGACACTTCTTGGAATGTTGGCAGACGGAGAAGTTTTGCCGGGGCTTTCCGATCTCATACAGCAAATCATTCGAGACGACACATGGAACCAGGGCGTCAGATGTACCGCGCTTGATGTATTGATCAAGCAAAATGAGCAAGATCATCTTGACGCAAGTATTTTGGAGAAAATCCTGGAAGACATTGAGTCTGAATTGATATTTGATCCACAGGACGAATTGCTGGGTATCGTCCTGAAAGCACTCTATCCAAATACGCTTTCGGTAGCGCAAGTTTTAAAATTTCTGAGAAGACCGAAAAATACATCCAGTATAGGTGAGTATTCCGAATTTTGGACCTCCCATATAGTAAAAAATTCAAGTAGGGACCAGCTTATTCAATTTTTGGATGCGATCATCGAAAGAATTGATGACTACAAATCATTCTTCGCAGGTGAAATAGGCGTAAACACCCTTTTGGGCCAATTTCCGACCATCTTGCTATCTCATTTTTTGGAGATGTCACCAGCAGAAAATGTTCCCGTAAAACGTCTTTTCAACTGGCTTCTGGTTGTGTCGGATCCGGAACTGGATGTCCCGGAATCGCAGCGTGTCATAGTTCGGTTCAGGTTGGAATGGAAACAAGAAGTACTGAAAAGGCTTATTGCTCACGGTGTAAACACCTGTTCGGAGTCGGAGAATTTTTGGGAGTGTATCCATTTGGTCGAGCGTAGTCTGTTCGGAGCACGACGCCCGTGGGATTTCGCGACATGGTGTCTTGATCAGGCATTGATCGCAACTGACAAGAATGCTGCTCACTACTATATAGACCAGGTTGCAGAACGCGTGTTTAGTGGTCAGGACGCGTCAGGATTGACAAGCGAGACCGTCCGGGAACGTATTTCCGGAAATACTGATCTTCTGACCTTTTTCGATCAAAAGATCAACGATTTGGAAAGTCCGGCTCCACAAGCAACCGATGAACAAAGTCCTGAGGCCACTGAGGACACGCAAGACCAGCGTGAGTGGCAACAGAAAATAGAGCTGCAAGAATCAGAGATACGCGAGAATCGCGGTGCCCCCTCCTTGCTTCATGAAGCCGCAATGGCGTATCTGGGAAGTGCCGAGAACGTTAATGGTAACACGCCCGATGAACGCCTTCGTAATTTAATCGGAAGTCAGGAGAGATTAATCTCTGTTGTGCTCGAAGGCATTCGGGAATCAATCAAACGTAACGATCTTCCTGATTGTTCCGAAATTTTAAATTTGTGGAATAGCAACCGCACGCATTTCCTGGCACTCCCATCCCTGGCTGGCCTATCTGAAATCGAACAAACTGGACAATTTGACGTAACCCAATTCAGCGAAAATCAGATGCGCCTGGCAGTCACCATTTTCTACACTCTTCCCCATAACTATCCTTACCCAGATCGTGCAGCACGTACCAGGTTGTACCGGCCCCAGTGGTTCAAATCTATTCTGTCCCATCATGCGGAGTTGGTCGCAGATGTCTTTGTACAATGCGTACAGTCAAAACTGCAAAATGGGAAACAGTTTGTTCCCGAACTGTATGAATTGGCAACTTCGGACGATCACAAGGAGATAGCTCGGCTCGTTGCACTGCCTCTTTTGGAAAATTTTTCGGCGGTACCAACAGATGCGCGGCTATATGCGCTTGTCTGGTTGCTGAAAGCGACGTTGCTGAATTGCGAGTGGTCGCAGCTAATTGAGATAATTGAAAGGAAACTCTCAGGCAGAGACGAGGACGCGATGGAGAGAGTTTATTTAACAGCTGGATTTATTATCGCACCGGAGAAGTATCGTGAAGAATTGAAAGCGCATGTGAGCAGAGAGAAGCAGCGACACCGAGCATTGCTGGCATTTATGGATGATAGAAGATTTCCGTCTGCTTTGAGGCAGAAATTTAACGCGAGGGATCTTGAATTATTGATTGATCTAATGGCCGCTGCCGGTAAAGATAACGGTCTGACAGAGGACGTATATTGGATTATTTCGAATTTAATTGAGGAATTATCATCTGTTTCATCGCCTGAGGCTACAAAGAGCCTTGAGGCACTGTCATCGAAAGCCAATTTAGCTCTATGGCATCCGACCATTGTTGACAGTATATACCGTCAGACCAGTAAACGCCGAGAAGCTGAATTCCGGCACTGCAATGTCCAAGAGGTGGGCGAAGTGCTGGAAAATCGTAGTCCTGCGAACGTGGCCGATCTTACCGCGCTTATGGTCAGTGTTATTGAAGAGCTTTCAAGGCAAATCCGAGACGGAAATACATCCGATTGGCGACAGTACTGGAACGTGGATTCTCATAACCGCCCCACAACTCCTAAACCGGAGAATGCCTGCCGCGATACATTCCTGTCCGATTTACGCCGTTGTGTCAAGCAGTTCGATATCGATGCACCACCCGAGGGTGGGTACGCTGACGACAATAAGGCGGATATTCGCGTTAGCTTCAAAAACTTTAATGTCCCAGTTGAAACAAAAAAAAGCGGCCATCGGGACCTGTGGACGGCTATCAGGAATCAGTTAATCGCTAAGTATGCGCGGGATCCCGAAGCCGAAGGTTATGGAATCTATTTAGTATTTTGGTTTGGAGATATCGAAGAATGTCGGCCTACACCAGGACCGAACTTAACACCACAGAACGCAGCGGAGCTCAAGTCTGGCCTCTTAGACACACTTACCGAAGGAGAAAGACGCAAGATTTCCGTTTGCGTGATTGATGTTTCGAAGCCGTAAGATTGAGAGAGTTATGTAGGCAAACTCGTAACATAAGTAGAAATCCCCGCCAGAATCATATCTGACGGGGATTTTATTTTGCAACTATGATTAAACCCATTCCAATGCCACACCCAGAGTTTCTCTTGTATTATCGGCGAGCATGTCGTAGATAGTCTGACAATCAGCGGGATTGGCGACAGGGTCTTGCCATTGCACAAGCTCGATCCGAGTGCCGTTCATCTGGCGTTTACTTACTGGTTTCTCGGCGCAACCTCATTTTGTGGTTTGGCTTGCGCCAGATATCGATCTGTCAAATAAGCTCGAAATTCATCAGGCTGGAATCCCTGAGGACCTGGTTTGCCTTTATAAGCAATTTTCCCCTGTTTATCAACCAGATAATATCGTTCAGGCCAGGCAGAATAAGCTATCTGACAGCTATTATCCATTTTGTCAATCACCGTCGGGATCT